>NZ_VYQA01000040.1:0-13118 GCF_008710165.1 Sphingobium limneticum
CGTGCTCGCTCCCTGCGCCAGCACAATCTCAACTTCACGCAGCTTGCCGATGATCTCTTCCGGCTTGTGCTTCTTGCTCGGCATTCAATGTCCCTTTCATGGTCCAGACTATCATAGTCTCTGGGCCACTCAGCGGGGGGCAGATCACGAAGGCGGACCAAGCTGGGCGAACAATCCTCCGGAGTTCAATCAGGCCTATGCGGACCGCGTCGCGAGCTATTATGGTGTGTCTTCCGCAAACGTCACATAGTTATGTGCCCTTTTCCTTCACATGCCCTTTGTGGTGAACCCCATTGAATAAGGTCATCCGTTGCCCGACCAGTACATCGCTCGAGGCTTTGGCATGAGAGCAGTCTGCCTGTGACCCAAATCTGTTGGACTCAGCCTATGCAGGAAGCGCTTCTATGCCCGACGATGCCACACTCGCCCGCTTCGTCGAAGCACAGGCAAACGCATATGATACGGCCCTTTCCGAGATTCGGGCCGGCGCGAAGCAGAGCCACTGGATGTGGTTCATCTTCCCGCAGCTACGCGGCCTTGGTCAGAGCCCGACGGCGCAATATTATGGCATCGAGGCGCTATCTGAAGCGCAGGCCTATCTCTCTCACCCGGTTCTGGGGGTTCGTTATCGCGAATGCGTAAACGCGCTTCAGGCGCTCGGAGGTAGCGACGCGGTTGCGGTTTTTGGCGCGGTGGATGCAATGAAGTTACGATCATCGCTTACACTGTTCGAAGCGGCCCGACCTTGCTTTTTATTCGAGGAAGCGTTGGAGCGCTGGTTTGACGGTGAGCGTGATATGGCAACGCATCGCTTGCTCGCCTGACATCGGAACGACAAGTTCCGCCTCGATGATAATGGAGTAGGTCAGCGCGGCGGCGGGCGCGGCACGCCTCGCACCACGCAGACCCTTCGCGCCCACGTTGAAGATCACCGCAATTGACTGTCCTTGCTTCCCCGACGATTGAATACCGAGAAGGCGGCCCTAGTGTCGCGCGCTGATTGACAGGGTACGCAGGTACGCGCTCCTGGAAGGGCGCGCCGCCGTGCTTCAGGGATTTCCTCCCCGCATTCATCGCAATATGTCTTGCCTTGACCAGAAGGCATGCGCGCCCGCGCGAAGTGTACGGCATCTTTCATCGTATCGTCGATCTGATCCTGTACCGCGCCATCGCGCGTCCAACCGCCAGCCATGATTTTAATCTCCAGGATATTCATGGAGAAAAACGGGGAAGGTGCCTGCTCGTTCCTCATGGGATTTCAAGCCGCGAGATGCCTCGGCTTCGCCCTCTTGCGTGTATGGAGCGGCTCATCGCTTAACATGACCCACACCGGAGCATGATCGCTGCTTTTCTCCCATCCACGCACATGGATATCAACCTGCGCATCGACGAGGCGGCCCGCCAGCATGGGACTAAGCAGCAGATGATCAATCCGCAGGCCTGCGTTTCGGGCGTAGGCGTTGCGAAAATAGTCCCAGAAAGTGTAGATGGTTTCGTCGAGATGGACCGCGCGAAGTGCGTCAGTCCAGCCCTGACTGGTTAGCTGAACAAAAGCGTCTCGCACCTCTGGCGCGAACAAGGCATCTTCTCGCCACCGCTCTGGCTTACAAACATCCCTCTCCGTCGGTATCACATTGAAGTCGCCGGCCAGAAGGACCGGCAATCCTGTTTCAAACAGGGTGGCGGCATGCTCGATAAGGCGATCAAGCCAACGCAGCTTATAATCAAATTTGGGACCTGGCCGCGGGTTGCCATTGGGAAGGTAGAGGCCGCATATGAGAATGCCGTTGACGGCTGCTTCAATGTAACGGCTCTGCATAGGATCCGGATCATCGGGCAGCCCCCGCCGCGTCTCGTGGATTTCGCCGACACGGCTCAAAATTGCCACGCCGTTCCAGCTCTTTTGCCCATGCCAGATCGCTTGATAGCCTAGCTTAGCGAGCTCTACCCTTGGAAATTTTTCCTGGGACGCTTTTAGCTCCTGCAAAATGACAATGTCCGGCTCTGCCTCGCCAAGCCAGCGTAGCAATACAGGCAGACGGCCATTGACGCCGTTCACATTATAGGTTGCGATCTTCACAGGTCCGGCAGGATCTGATCGGCCCGCCCCCAATGGGCGAGGTTCTTTGAACCTGCGCGCTTCACCATCTTGGCTGCGTCACCAATGTGCCAGTGCGCTGCGCTGTCGAGAACGCGAAGCTCGTCCCATGTAAGCGGCACCGCGATCGGCGCGAACGGCCTTGAGCGAGCGCTGTAAGGCATGACCGCTGTGGCGCCGCGTTGATTGCGCAGATAGTCGATGAAAATCTTTCCCGTACGTTTGGCTTTGGCCAGCGCAGCCGTAAAACGGTCAGGATCAGCCTGCGCGAGCGCCATCGCGAAACGGTGGGCAAAATCTTTCACCTGCGGCCATTCGGCGGCTGGGGTCAGCGGCGCAATCACATGGACGCCCTTACCGCCTGTCACCATCGGAAAGGTCACAAGACCCATCTGGCCCAGAACATCCCGGAGATGGAAGGCGGCCGAGGCCACGTCCTTGAATTCCAGTCCCTCGTCCGGATCGAGGTCGAAGACGAGGCGGTCGGGTTTCTCGACATCCTCGATCCGAGCGCCCCAGCCATGAAACTCGATGGTGCCCATCTGCACACAGGTGAGGAGACCGGCAGCTGTATCAATGAACAGATAGGGTTCCTCATGGCCATCTTTCTCCAGAATGCCCACTTGCTTCACGCTATCGCCAAAGCTTCCAGCATCATGTTTCTGGAAGAAGCATTTTTTGTCCCGGCCCTGGGGACAACGCACCAGGCTGATGGGCCGGCTTCCTGCCCAGGGCAGCATGATGTCTGCAACGGCCTCATAATAATCCGCCAGTTCGCCCTTTGTGAGCTTGCCTTCAGGAAAGATCACTCGCGTACGATTGCTGATTTTGACGCTGCTGGTCCCGCCCGGCCCCACAGCCGTCGTGACCGGCGTCTCGACCTCAAACACAACCGCTTCGGGCTTCTTGTCCTCGCGCAGCCCTAGATAGCTTGAATGACGCAGTACGCCCTCTTCGGTAAACTCGATATAGGCAATTTCAGCGACGAGCCGGGGTTTGAGCCAGGTCGCGCCGCGCACAGCGGCGCGAGGCGCTTCAAGCGTTGCAGCTTTCTGCTCGAGCGGCGCCATGAGTTTCATCAGCCGCTCGACCTCGTCCCCGGAAAAACCGGTGCCGACCTTGCCGGCGTAGCGCAGCTTGCCCTTTTCATGAATGCCGAGGAGCAGCGCACGGAAGCCGCGCTGCTTGTCCGAGGGTGTCCAGCCGACGATCACGAACTCCTGGCGGCGGACGCATTTGGTCTTGACCCAGGAGCTTGATCGCGAGCCTGTATAGCGTGCATCGACGCGCTTGGAGATAACGCCCTCCAACCCGGCACCACAGAAGCTCTCGAACAACTGCTCACCGCGTCCAATGATATGGTCCGAGTAGCGGATATGCCCCCTGCCCTCGCCGATCAGGGCAGCGAGCTTCTCTTTGCGCTCCAGCAATGGGCGGCCGCTCAGGTCTTCACCATCGAGCTCCAAAAGGTCGAACGCCATATAGTCTATTTTGTCGGGGTCATTCTTCAGCGCGGCCTGCAGCGCCTGATAGCTCGTTCGCCCATCGGGCAGGATCACGACCGCCTCTCCATCAATCAAGGCGCTATCTGCGTCCAAGGTCACCGCGTCTGCGATCAGGCCGGCGAACCGGTCGGACCAGTCGAGACCCGACCGCGTATAGGCTCTCCCCTCACCAGCGCCGAGCGCCAATAATGTGCGATAGCCGTCATATTTGAGCTCATGGACCCACCGGTCACCCGCCGGGACGTGATCAACGAGGGTGGCCAGCTGCACCGGCTGGAAAGGAGGCAATTTCGCTTTGCCTTTCTTAGGCGGTCTGGCCTGTGTCTTTACTTTTGAGGCAGCGGCCCGCCTGGTGACTGTAGCCCTTGCAGACTTTTGTTTCGATACGGCTTTGCCAGCAGCGATCTCCTCCATGGTCCGGCCGGTATCAACACTGGTAAGATGAATGCCGATGAGGTCATCCGAACCACCGGCGAAGGCATCATTGACCTTTCGCAGGATCCAGTTCTCGCTTTTCTCCCTGCCGCGCGGTTTCAAGCGAAACAAAATCCATTCGCCCTGCATACGCCGCCCATGAAGGATGAAATGCAGATGCCCATCGGGTAGCGTCTTGCGCGGATTTTTGCCCGCGATCGGTTCCCAGACGCCATTATCCCACAGCATGACGGTGCCTCCGCCATATTCGCCCTTGGGGATCGTGCCTTCGAACCGTGCATAATCGAGCGGGTGGTCTTCGGTGCGGACAGCCAGCCGTTTATCATCCGGATTGGCGCTGGGCCCCCGCGTGACCGCCCAGCTCAAGAGGACGCCGTCCAGTTCCAGCCTGAAATCATAGTGCAGTCTGGACGCGTCATGTTTCTGCACGACAAAGCCATTACCGCCCGTTGGAAGGCTGGTGCCTGATGGCTCTTTCGTCCGCGCGAAATCCCGTTTGGAACGATAAAGCGCGAGACTGTCATTTGACTGCTGCGTCGACTTCTTCCCCATGTTCATCCGTCCGATCTGTTGCCTAACAACCGGCTGTAGGGCAGACTCGTTCCCCCCCCGATCACACATCAGTTTACAGATTCATTATCGCTTTAGCCTTGTGCGCGCGACACATGCAGCCATATTGTGCAGCGCAGCATAACTACGCCTTCTCTATGTATTCAGCTCGCTGCCTGGCTGAACGGGAGATATTCGCGTGACCAGATTATCCGCTACCATAGCCAAGCTCACAGGCCTGCGCGCAACGCCCGTAATTCCAGGGGATGCAGATAATCAAGCCGGCTCAAAGACCTAGAAAATTTCGGCTCCAATCCTGGCGCTCTCAAGGCAAAGATCCATATTCCGGGTCACGTCAGCAAGAGGCCCGCGCTCGTTGTCGTTCTTCATGGCTGCACCCAGACCGCCGGTGGCTATGATCGCGGCTCGGGCTGGTCCACCCTTGCAGACGAGCATGGGTTCTTGCTGCTATTTCCTGAGCAGCAACGCGCCAATAATCCTAATCTTTGTTTCAACTGGTTCTCGCCGTCCGACAATGAGCGCGATCGAGGCGAGGCACTATCGATCCGCCAGATGATTGCCGCGATGGTCGAAACCCACGGGATCGATCCCTCCCGCATCTTCGTGACGGGGCTCTCAGCCGGCGGTGCCATGACATCTGTCCTCCTCGCGAGTTACCCCGATCTTTTTGCAGGCGGCGCGATCATTGCCGGGCTGCCCCATGGATCAGCTTCCAATGTTCAGCAGGCGTTGCAAGCCATGCGCGGTCCTGGGCCAGATAACGCCAAGGCGCTTGGCGATCGCGTCCGTGGGGCGTCGAGCCACCAAGGCGCGTGGCCGACTATATCGATCTGGCATGGCAGCGCCGATCCAACGGTGAACGTGGCCAACGCTGACGCGATCCTCGCGCAATGGCTCTCTGTGCATGATCTGGGACATGCTCCGGACCGCACGGAAAACATTGCCGGCCATCGGTATCGCGTCTGGTCAGACGCAACGGGGCGTCCGCTTATCGAAGATTATCGCATCGCCAATATGGGCCATGGCACACCGCTCGCTACGACCGGAGCGCAAGCCTGCGGCGTGGCGATGCCCCATATGCTGGAGGCAGGCATTTCCTCAACCCGCCGGATAGCGGCATCCTGGGGCCTGATGAACGATGTAACAGAGCATGTCTCAACCCAACAGCCCGCATACCCGCCGGCGGAGGCATCAACTTTGCCAGCGCGCCGGATCAGCCGCCTTGAGCCGATGTCCTCCACGTCTCCGCACGCCAACGTCTCCGCTAAGGCTGGCGTTGAGAAGATCATCCATGATGCACTCCGGGCGGCCGGCTTGATGCGGTGACCGATCCATTCATCGCGAACGATCACAGCCGCCGCTGACTAATCGTTGGAGGGCAGGTCGCGTGCAAAGCGGTAGCTGGTCTGTTCGAACGTGAGCGTCCGGAAGAAATTATGGGCGTTGCTGATCTCGATGTCACTCATGGCTTCGACCCGGGTGCATCCGGCCTTGATCAGCGCTGAAAAGGCATGGTCCAGCATAGCGCTGGCGATGCCTTGGCGGCGATGGCGCTTGTCCACCAGCAAAAGGCTGATGCGCCCCATCGGGCCATGTTGAAGCGTCTGGACCGTGGCCCAGCTGCAGCAGCCGATGATGCCCCCCTTCTCGGCCACACATGTCCCGCCACGCGCCTCGCGCACCTTTTCAAGATTGCGGGCGATGCCCAGTTCATCGATTGTGACCCCTGTGAGTTGACGCAGCAGCCCTGACAGATCCGCCGCGTCAGAAGGCTTTGCGGTGCGTATTGCAAGGGCAGCAGAGACAAGCTCGGCGCTGGATTGAATTGCCCTGGGCTGCGGCTGCGTTGTATTTCGTTTGATCGGTTTAGAGACCTTGCGCTTGCCAGCTTTCTCGTCCGACGTAGGCGAGACGGGCCTGGCTGTGGTTGCGTCGGCCCCGCCCTTCCCTGCATTCCGACGAGACTGTCCGGGGCCACTGCCCCTCTGAGGTCGGCGGGGACGGATGACGGGTTTGTAGTCGTCCTTGTCTTTCTCGCGTACCTGGGAGGCTTGTTGAGGCCTGGCACGCGTCGCCTCCGCCGATGCTTTCCAGGTGCTGGAGGCGCCCTTGCGCAGATAGGTTTCTATATCTTCCGGCGTAGCAGTGAGACCCTCATCGCCAACGCCAAGCAGAGCCGTGCCTTGAGCATCGGTCAGCCCAAATTTTCCGTAGTCGCCACTGCCAGGCTTGCGCTTGCGCGATTTCAGAAGCTTGAGACCACGATGTTCCGCCATGTCCCGCAATTTTTGGTCGATCGTCTCGTCCGCCATGATGGGACAACCCACCGATCGCACGCAGGTTCAAATGCAACCGCGTCCGCCTTGCTAAGCGGCTTATGGGCATGAGGCCTGCTGGCTTGTTCAAGGGCGGAACCGCAATGGCTTCCAGGCGCTCCATGATTATGCGTGCCCGCCGTCTCCTTTCTTCCATGATCGACCGGATCGCCTATGACGAGGCATCGAAAATTCTCACCGTCACCTTCCGCGAAAATGGCAAATACCTCTATTACGACGTGCCAGCAGCGGTTTTCGATGCCTTCAGCAAGGCGCCATCTGCCGGCAGCTTCTTCAACGCGCACGTAAAGGACCAATTCCGTTTCATCCGCGATCCGGAACGAAAGCGTTTTGGTCCCTATGCGTAGGATCGTTCACGCGTCGCCCAGTGCACGATAGACGGACATGAGGTGGCGGCCTGCTATCGCGCGAGCACGAGGTGACCGGATCGTCTCCTCATTGGTCTCATGAAGCATGGTCAGCATATCCAGCAATTCCTGCCGGGGCATGCCGTTCTCGAGCATATGCGTGCCCATCAAGGTGAGTAGATTGCTCCACAAGGTGATGGAGGCCTCGGCAAAAGCCGTTTCGCTTTCATCGTCCGTCACCTGCCGCAACAAATCGGCCATCGCCTCACGCCCGCTTTTTGGCCGGAGGCTTACGTGCAGGTTTGGCAGCAGATTTTGCATCACTCTTGGCGGAGGTCTTGGTGGAAGCCTTCTTAGCCGGCGACTTCCCCTTGGCAGAGCCGCTGCCTGCCGGTCCGATCGATTTCTTGAGTGCTGCCATCAGGTCGACGACATTGCTGCCGCGAGGGTCTGCGCCGCCTTCTTCATCGCTATCGATGTTAAGTGTTTTGCCCTTCTTTTTGCGCTCGATGAGGTCCTTGAGGGCATCGACATAGCGGTCATGAAATTCGCCCGCATCAAACTTGCCCGTCTTCTTGTCGATGAGCGTGGTTGCAAGGTCGAGCAGCTCTTCATCGGGATCGCCATCCCCTATCTCACGAAAATAGCTTGCCGCCTTGTTGACCTCGTCCGCGTAGCGCAGCGTCTCCATGACCATACCGCGGCCGCAGGCCTTGATACTCACGACATATTCGCGGCCGCGCATCGCAAGCTGCCCCAGCCCCACCTTGCGGCTGCGCCGCAGCGCCTCGCGAAGGACGATGAAGGCCTCTTCAGCCAGATCATCGGCTGGCACCACATAATAAGGCTTTTCAAAATAGATCATGTCAATGTCATGGGCATCGACGAACTGGGTCAACTCCAGCGTTTTCTTGCTCTCGAGCTTGACCCCCTCGATCTCGTCCTCATCAAGCAGCACATATTCGCCCTTGGCATATTCGAAGCCCTTGACGATATCGTCGATATCGACCGGCCCTATGCCAGGCACGACCTTCTCATATTTGATGCGCTTGCCCGACGGTTCATGAATTTGATTGAAGGCAATCGTCGCACCGCTCCTGGTCGCTGAATAAACTTCGACCGGAATAGAAACGAGAGCCAGTCGGATCTGGCCTTTCCAATAGGGTCTTGCAGCCATGATCGTCTCCTGACGGTTCCGATCTCTCAACACGCCATCGCACGCCCCGTTCCGCTCCGATGTCGGGAGCGCTCCGTTCACCGATTGGCCCTCGCGCCAAGCCTATCGCGCGACCGCCTATGCCAGCGCGCCAGAGGTTGGGGCAGGCCCGTCCGCAAGATGATCGCTGCAGTGGATCAAGATCGGATAAGCTCGCGAATGCGCGCGGTTAACGAGTCGACTGCAAAGGGCTTGGTGAGCACCCCCATCCCCGGTTCGATATCCTGGCCCCCGACGGCCGCGGTCTCCGCATAACCGGTTATGAACAACGTCTTCAACCCTGGTCTCGCCACGCGACCTGCATCTGCCAGCTGACGTCCGTTCATCCCACCGGGCAATCCTACATCTTTAATGAGAAGATCAATACGCGCATTAGACCGCAGCACCTTGAGGCCGGATATCCCATCAGCGGCGTCCACTACTGCATAGCCCAGTTCTCGAAGTACGTCGGCCACAAGCATTCGAACCGTGGCCTCGTCGTCAACGACCAGAACGGTCTCACCTTCCTGCGCAAGCGCAGCAGGCGCGCGCGGTAACTCCTTCTCGTCACCACTGACCAAACCCTCGTAGCGCGGCAGAAAAAGTCGCACCGTCGTTCCTTCACCGACTTGCGAATGAATGCGAACCTGTCCACCTGATTGCTGCGCAAACCCATAGATCATTGAGAGCCCGAGCCCGGTTCCCTGCCCGATTGGTTTGGTCGTGTAAAATGGCTCGAAGACGCGCGCGATCACATCTGAAGGCATGCCTACGCCGGTATCGGTTACGCTCAAGGTCAAATATTCGCCTGCCGGCAGATCATAGATTTTGGCAGCTTCGCGATCGAGCGCGAGGTTGCTGCTTTCAATAAGAATGCGCCCGCCATCAGGCATGGCATCGCGGGCATTGATGCAAAGATTGAGCAGGGCATTTTCAAGCTGGCTGTTATCCACAAGCGCCGACCACAGCGCGGGTTCGCTCACGGTTTCGATCGCAATGGCAGGCCCAACAGTGCGTTGAATGAGGTCAGTCATCCCCTTGATCAACGCATCGACATCGGTTGGCCGGGGGTCGAGCGTCTGTCGCCGCGAGAAGGCGAGAAGACGATGCGTCAAGGCAGCGGCGCGCTTCGCCGCGCCTTGGGCGGCAACCATATATTTGTCGATTTCTGTCAGCCGCCCCTGATCGATCCGAAGGCCCATCAATTCCAATGATCCTGAAATGCCGGCAAGCAGATTATTGAAATCATGCGCCAGGCCGCCAGTCAGTTGGCCTACGGCCTCCATTTTCTGCGACTGGCGCAGCTTTTCCTCGGACTGCATCAATTCCGACGTGCGCTCGGCGACCCGCTGTTCGAGCGTCTCATTGAGCGCACGAAGCTCAGCAATCGCTTCGTCACGTTGCGCCTCGATTGCCCGCCGATCCTCAATATCTATGAGTACCCCTGGAAAGTTGAGAGGAGTGCCGTCAGGGCCGTGATCGACACGGCCATTGGCTTCAATCCAGTAATAATCCCCATCGCCCCGCCTTACGCGATATTGATGAGCGTAGCGGCCGCCGCGTGCAACAGCGCCGTTGATCGCTTCGGCAAGCCCAGCCTGATCGTCGGGATGAACCGTGGCGACAATCTGCGAGAGCGGAATTCCCTGGCGCCCCAGCGCGGGATCCAAGTCGAAAGCGCGCGCAAACCCATCGTCGACCGTGAACTGGTCGCTCGGGATATTCCAATGCCAGGTTCCTATGATGGCGCCTGCTTCAAGAGCGAGCTGCACGCGCTCAATATTCTCTCGAGCTACTGCTTCGCTGATCCGGAGACGCTCTTCTGCCTCACGGCGCGCGGTAACGTCGTTGAATATGATGGCAATCTGCTTGTCTTTGGGATCGCCGACCCGCACTGCCCGCACGTCGAACCAGCGCTTAAATGCTTCGGCATAATTCTCAAAGTTTGTCGGTTCGCCCGCCAGTGCGACATGGCCATAGGTCTTGAACCAGAAAGGTTCGAGATCGGGCGCAAATTCGGTGACCCACTTGCCGCGCAGATCCACCCCCGATTGCCGCTCAAAGGCTGGGTTGGCTTCGACAAAGCGGTAATCAATAGGTTGATCATTCTCGTCAAATTTCACCTCGACGATAGCGAACGCTGCCTCAACGGTATCAAAGATGGTCTGGAATCGATCCTGCGCCTTTTTAAGCGCAGCCCCCGCCATATGTTCTTCAGTACGATCGCGCAGGATTTTGACAAATCCCAGATGCTCGTCGGCGTCGCCGAGGAGCGGCATCATTTCGCCAGACGCCCAGAAGCGCTCACCATTTTTGCGCAAATGCCATCGCTCGTCAGTCGCACGGCCAGCAGCAAGAGATCGGCGCATTTCTTTGTCAATCTGGTCGCTGGCTCGATCTTCAGGCGTAAAGATACGTTCTGCACTCTGCCCACGCATCTGCGCGGCGGTCCAGCCCATCACATGCTCTGCACCCGGATTCCAGTCTGTGATCGTTCCGTTTGGATCCGTAACGACAATGGCAAAATCCGCTGCACTTTGAAAAACGGCGCGATGACGTGCCTCATCGGTCGCGAGATGAATTTTATCGATGGGCGATGGCTGACGTTCCGATTTTACATCCGGATCAATGCCTGCGGCCGCTAACATTCCCCGCAGGCGCTTGATCTCGAATTCCAAAGCTACATTGTCGGACATGAATCTA
This sequence comes from Sphingobium limneticum, assembly GCF_008710165.1. NCBI lineage: Bacteria > Pseudomonadati > Pseudomonadota > Alphaproteobacteria > Sphingomonadales > Sphingobiaceae > Sphingobium > Sphingobium limneticum. The sequence goes on from NZ_VYQA01000040.1 coordinate 11,190, forward strand.
TCGCCAATCCCATCGACGTCACAAAATGGCGACCTGTCATTCTGTTAAATCGCCCAGAGCGAAATAGGATGCAAATGTCGAAAATTCCCATCCACTCGCAAGCATTTCGCGCGTCACAAAAACACGATCTCTGCCGGATTAATGAGCGGGACGTTAGCTAGCTCTCCTGCTGATCATCGATCTCCGCTTTCAGGCTCGCCATGTCGATGACATAGCGGAAGCGCACATCGCCCTTCTCGACCTTCCTATAGGCGTGATTGACGTCCTGAATGGGGATGATCTCGATGTCGGGGACGATGCCATTCGCGCCGCAGAAGTCGAGAACTTCCTGAGTTTCGGCGATCGAACCAATGAGCGAGCCGGCCACCGATTTGCGATGAAAAGCCACTTCCATATTGTTGACCGGTGCCATGGGCTCCAAAGCGCCGACGACCGCGATCGTGCTGTCGCGCTTGAGCAACTCGATGAAGGGGTTGATGTCATGCTTTTCAGGAACTGTTGAAAGGATGAAGTCGAAGCTTGCCTTGAGCGCCGCGAACGCCTCCTTGTCCTTTTCCCAGATCCCCTTGGCGCCGAGATGCTCGGCATCTGCAATCTTCTCCTTCGTCGTAGTAAAAATTGTGACGTCCGCTCCCAGCCCAATGGCCAGCTTAGCTGCCATATCGCCAAGGCCACCAAATCCCACTACGCCAACCTTGTCACCGGCTTTCACTCCAAAATGCTTGAGCGGCGAGTAGGTCGTCACACCTGCGCAGAGGATGGGGGCGGCGTCCGCGGGTTTGAGCGAAGGGGGTATCTTGAGGACGAAATCTTCTTTTACGACAACGATGTTCGAGTAGCCACCGAAGGTATTGTCTCGTCCGTAGATGTTCGTCCCGTCGGGTGCCTTTGCTTTAGGCACCATCGGCCCGTTATAGGTAGCAAGCCAGCTATTTGGCCCCTCGCAGTAATTTTCTTCGTGATTGGTGCATGGACCGCATGTCCCGCAACTGTCGATCATGCAACCCACACCGACGAGATCGCCGACCAGGTGGCGGGTCACGGCGCTGCCTGCCTTCGTAACCCGACCCACAATCTCATGCCCGGGCATGCTGGGATAGACGGTGTTCCCCCATTCGTTCTTCACCTGATGGACATCAGAATGGCAAATACCGCAGAACAGTACTTCGATTTCGACCTCTTGTGGGCCGGCCTCGTCACGTTCAATTTCGAGCGGCTTTAAACGGCTAAAACTATGTTTGGCGGCATAGCCTGTGACTTTGATCATGGATCTACCTTTCAAAAATCTGTGGAAGGTGGTTGTATGCCGCGCGATCGCTCGGACGCGTCAGGCTGCAGGCGCGTCCCGGCGAACTGATCGCCGGGGAGGACACACTATCAGGCGAAGTTCGATGGAACGCTGGCTGCCGACGCACCGTGTCTCTCAAGAAAGGCAAGAGCGGCTGAAGCCACTTCTTCCCAGCCTGGCTCGTTGCAAATATGATGGCTGCGGCCAGCGAAGGGCAAGAACTCTGTCACGCTCGCCTCGTCAGTGTAGCCCTTGTAATTTTTTTCGGTCAGATGCGCGGGGATGATCTGGTCGTCCTCGCCGCCGATGAGCAGAAGGGGGGCGTGAGGCGCATCAAGGTCTATCTTGCCGTCGGATCCCATGCAGTCGCGCAGCACATTGCGGCTGTCATGCGTTGCAGTGGCCTCAAACTCCCGCTCGGCTTCCGCTTCGCTAAGCGTGTTGGCAAAAGCGTCATGGAAGGTTTTAGCGTTCATGAGGACGGGATCATTGCCCTTTAACAGGTTGCGGAAAAAGGCTCTTTCCTTGAGCCGCTTGAGGTGATTCAGACGCCTTCAACTGAGGTTGAAGGATTTGAGATGCGGGGCGGCGATTACCGGAGCGAAGGGTTGTTTTCCTACGTGAGCTGCGAAGCTCGGGTT
>NZ_VYQA01000041.1:0-12469 GCF_008710165.1 Sphingobium limneticum
ACACCTTCAAAATGCGTAGCCATCGCCGGATAGAACTGAGCCGTCGCCTTTCTGGCGCGACCGTAGAAGGCAGCAACAAGTAAGATCTCGCGCCGGCTATCTGGGCGAGCTTGGCGTAGGATTCCGCCCCCTCCCGCAAACGCCCCCTGAAGTGCCATCAAGATCCCAACCGAGATGGCGATACCCAACTCGGCCAGCACCCTGCGCATCACCAAAGCCGACCGGGCGTCACAAAGATTTACAATCGTCGCCAACTCCTGTTGCCTGACGAGCCGATAACAGCCTCAGACATCAAGGAGGCGGTTATGCGGCAGGATGAGCGATGCTGGACACGGATCATCCTGCGGCCAGATCCGTCCCCTTGATTGCATACCGCAATTTCCCCTTTGCGCTGGCCGTTGTCCCTTGCTCCTCCCCCTGGACGGCCAGCGCCGACGCGGTGCGGATCCTCGCCCCCGGATCCGCACCGCGTCTTCTTGTTCGAAAGGCTTCACCATGAACCATTATCCGATCGCGGTCGCGACCGCATTGCTCGCCAGCGTGTCGACTATCGCCAATGCTGCCCCGGCCATGACGCTCTATCCACAGCAGATTGGCGCGGAAACGGCGCGCTATCAGCATGGCAGCGCGACCATTTCCCTGAAATCACCGACGGCTACCGTCGAAATTCGGCCCCTGCCGGTGGAAGACGGACGCGCCGCCTTTTCCATTGCCATCTTCAACCATGACGGCCGCCCCGCCAATCTGGGGATGGAAAATATCACCGCTGTCGTGAACGGCATTCCAACACCCGTTCCCACCTATGCGCAACTGGCGGAAGCAGCCGAGCGGAAGGCACGTCAGGCGAAGATCGGTACTGCGCTGTTCGCCGGCGTGCTGGCAGGCGTCGCATCCACCGCATCGAACCAGGGCAGCTATTATCGCCATGTCCGTGGCCCGCGCGGCGGCTTCACCCAGGCCATTCACTGGCAGGACGATACGCCCGGCGTGATCGGCGCGACGGCCGCGGTCGCAGGCGGCGCGATGGTAATCGGCGGCATCGACCGAAAGCTCGACTACACGCTGGACCAGTTGGGAACCGAGATTTTACAGACGACCACGATCGACCCCGGCAGCAGCTTTGGTGGCATGGTCATCCTGCCGATCGATCGGGACGCCGGCCATCCGGCAGATATCAGGGTCAATGTCGCCTTTGACGGCAGGGTCTATGCCTTCGGATTTCGCCTGACGCGCTCGGGCATCGGCGTGCCTGCGCCCGTGCCCGCGGCGGCAAGGGCGGACGCGCCCGGCGTCCAGGCATTGCCTGTCGACCTTGCCGGCGAAGGTGGCGGCGAATGACCATGGCGGGAAGCGGCCGGATGCGCGCAGCGGCGATACCGCTGGTCGGCGCCCTGCTGTTGTTGCCAGCGTGCGCCGGCACAGCCGTCCATGACCTCAGCATGGCGCCCGCGCGGTCGCAGCAGATACCCGGCGCCATTGGGGTGCGGGTGACGCTGGCGCCGGACATCCGGTCCGATCCCGATGCGGGCAGGGCCGCACATCGTCTGCTGGCCGAACTCGTCAAGGCCTATCGCAAGGCTGGCCTCCCCGCCTCCGTCACGACGGACGGGCAGCCCTCTCCCGGCGGAGCCACGGTAAGAGTCCAGATCGTCCGGGCCGATCCCGGCAACAGTGCCGAACGGTTACTGATCGGCTTCGGCGCGGGTCGATCAGCCCTGCTCACCAAAGCCTCGTTCGACATCGCCGGACAAGCCGGCCCGGCCATGTCCTTTTCCGCCACCGCCAAGGATGGGCGCAAGCCCGGCCTGATCGTGCCGGGCGCTGTGGCGGCCGCCACCGGCGAATTGTCGCGCCTTGCCATCGGTGGTGGCGTCGGCCTGCTGATGGGAAGCCGCAGCGGGCTGCACAGAGGCGCCAAGCGATCCGCTGCTCTCATCGTCAAGCAAACGCGGCAATTTTACCGCGCGTCCGGCTGGCCCTGGCCATCCGACAAGGGCTGACCCTCCCCCTCTTGCCAGCAAGGTTCCCGCAATGAAGATGCATCCCCCCATCCAGCCGCCGCTTCCCGAAATTCCGCTGGTCGACAATATGTTCGCACCGGAAATATTGGCTGGCGGCCTGACTGGCCTGTCACTGCTCAACGGCATCGTAACGGTCACGCTGGAAAATCCAAGGGCCGACCATGGCCGCCCCGATCCCAGCCTGGAACGTGTCATCGTCGGCCGGATCGGCATGCCGATTCCGACCGCACAGGCGCTGCTTTGCGGCCTTTATCAATTTCTGAGCCAGCATCAGGTCAATCCCCTGGCCGCGGAAACGGAGATGCGCTGCCAATGAGCTATTTCCCGTTACTGCATCTCATCGGACACAAGCGCAGCCACCACATCGCACTGCTCATGCCGCCATGCCGCTATCGATTTTCGATCCGATGGTCGGGCTCCAGTGCGGCACACACCATACAGCGCGTGACCCACATGCCCCGATAAGATGATCTTGCCCCGAAAGGACAGCCCATGGCTGCGACATTTTCCTTCAGCATTCAACAGCAGCTGGTGCTGACCGCCGCCCGTCAGTGGCGTCGGGCGCGGCACCTGCACATCCCTGCCCAGCCGCATCTCTACCGCAAGCTCGCCCGCCATGGCTGCGGACAGCTGGCCCCCGCCTGCGACAGCCTGATGAGGCTATCCGAACTCGTACTGGGGCATCCGTTTCGCTGCGGTACCGGCCTGGCCCTGTCGGAGGATGAATGGCGACTGCTCGACATGATCGAAGGGCGCGAGCGCCAATTGGTCCACGAATGCAGCGTCGCGCTGGCGAGCGCTTTCCGCCATGCCATCAGGTCGCTGCACATCATGATAGACATGGCCTTTAACATCGACAGCGGCGAGCCGGTGAAGCGTGCCGTCGCTTCGACCGGCCTGATCGCCGCCTGATCGTCAGGCGGCGATCATTTCATCAGCGCATTCACTCCGGCCAGCGTCTCATCGCCCAGATCGCCAGTCGCGGCAGCGAGCTGGAGCCGGGCCGTCATATAATCATATATGGCCTGACGCCGGTCGCGGTCGGTCGAAAAGCTCTGGCTCTGCGCATTCAGGACATCATCCTGCGTGCGGATGCCGACCTCTCGCCCGGTATTGGCCGCATCCTGCTGCAAGCCGGCCGACCGGTTTGCGGTGTTCAGGGCAGCTATGCGGCGCGCGCCGGTCGATACGGCATGCCAGGCCTGCTGCGCCTGAAGACGAGCATCCCGCCGCGCGGCATCCAGGGCGCGCTCGGCCTTGACGGCGTTGGCGCGGGCTTCCCGTTCCTTCGACTGAATCGCCCCACCGGCATAGAGCGGAATGGTGATACGCAGCCCGGCCGACGCCGACTGGATGCGGTCGGGAATGATGCCATTGCCCCCTTCCCCGCCCAGCCGATACTGGCCCTGATAACCGGCGACGCCTTCGACGACGGGGCGTCCCGCAAGGCCGTAGCGGTCGATATCGGCTCCTGCGGCCTTTGCCTGATGCTCGGCCGCCTTCACCAGCGGCGACTGACGCTCCGCCTGCTCGATGGATGCTTCCAGCGTCACGAGCGGCAACGGCGCGGCGAAATTCCCGGCGGGTCGGTCCAACCCTTCCGCCGGCAAGCCCGTCAGTTCGGAAAAATCGGCACGGGCATAGGCCAACTCGGCCTCGGCGCCGATGCGCTGTGCTTCACTCGCGTCGCGGCGGGCCTCCGCCTCGCGCACGTCAGTGATGCGCGCGCGCCCGGCATCGAAACGCGCCTGCGCGCCGCGGCGTTGCTGTTCCGCCGCATCGACCTGCGCCTGATAGGAGCTTAGCCTGTCCTCGGCCGCCAGCACCTTGAAATAGGCCTGCGATACACGAAGGATGAGTTGCTGCTGCTCGCCGGCAAACTGCACATCGGCGCCTGCCGCCTTTTCGCGCAGCTGGATCGACTGTGCATGTTTAGATGCATCATACAAAGGCTGAACCGCCTGCACGCCAACGGTCGCCCGGCCGCTCGATCGGCTTCCGGTAAAGACCGGGTCCAGTTCTTCCGGGAAACGGGCGTTGGTTTCTGTGACATTATATTGGTATCCGCCCTGAAGCTGTACGCTGGGCCGCTTGAGCGCCCGCGCCTGAACGGCGGCCTCCTGCCCCGCGTCGCGCTCAGCCTGCGCGCCCAGATGATCGGGATCATGCGCCGCCGCTGCTTGCCATGCTTCCATGAGGTCGGTCGCATGGGCGGGCGGCGCGAGCATGGCCGCTGCGGTACAGAGGAAAAGGCGTTTCATGCGGAAATCTCCTGGCTGTCGGCGCGATGCTGCGGGCGGTCGAAGACCAGCTCGTAGAGCGCGGGCAGGACGATGAGGGTAAGGATAGTGGCGACCATCAGGCCGCCCATGATCGCCCAAGCCATCGGCCCCCAGAAGGTCGACCGGGTGAGCGGGATCATGGCGAGGATGGCGGCGAGCGCGGTCAGCAGGATCGGGCGCAGACGATGGACGGCGGCTTCGCGCACGGCCTCCCGCATCGCCAGGCCATGGCCCGACAAGGTGTCGATCTGCGCGATCAGGATGACCGAATTGCGCAGCACCATGCCGAACAGCGCCAGCGATCCCAGCATGGCGACGAAGCCGAAGGGGATGCGGAACAGGGCCATGATGAGCGCCACGCCGATCAGCGCCAGCGGCCCGGTCGCCAGCACCACCAGCATCCGCTTCACATTCTGGAGCTGGAGCATCAGCAGGATGACGATCACGAAGATGGCGAAGGGCACGGCGGCCATGGTCGCCTTCTGGTTGATGCTGCTCTGTTCTTCCGACCCGCCCTTGACGATGGAGGCGCCGGACGGAAGATCGCGGCGCAGCGCCGCGATCTGTGGTTCGATCCGCTTCGTCAGGTCGCTTGCCTGCTCGCCTTCGACATCGGCGGAGATGGTGATGGTCGGCTGACGGTTGCGCTGGTAGATCACGGCCGGTTCGCTGCCCGCCGATACATGGCCAAGCTGGGCCAGCGGCACCGCGCCATTGGGCGTCGATATCGGCAGGTTGGCGATGCGGCCAAGGTCGGTCCGCTCAGCCGCGCTCAGGCGAAGCACCACGTCGAGGGCCAGATCGCGATCCCGAAAGCTGGTGGTACCCGCCCCGCCAATCGCCGCCTGCAACGATTGCTGCACCGCCTGCGTCGACAGGCCGAGCGCGCGAACCTTATCCTGATCCAGGTCGACCCGAATGGCCTTGAGCGGTTCGCCCAGATCGCTGTTCACGTCGCGCGCGTGACTGTCCGCACGGATCAATTCCTCCAGCTTCTTCGCGACCGGCATGATCTGCGCAAGGTCCGGTCCCGCCACACGATACTGCACGGGCTGGCCGACCGACGGGCCATTTTCCAGACGGCTGACACGGCCGCGCGCTTCGGGGAAATGCGTGGCGAACAGGCTCTGGATGCTGGCGATCACGCCTTCGCGCGCCTCCTCATCCCTGGTCTGGAGCACGAGTTCGGCCAGCGTGATATCGGGCGTCTGGACATTGAGCGGCAGGTAGAAGCGCGGCGACCCGCCACCGACATAGGCAGTGGTGGACGTCACCCGGTCATCGCACGCCAGCAGCTTTTCCATGCGGGCGGCAACCGCCTGCGTCTGGGCGAAGCTTGCATTTTGCGACAGCTGAAGGTCGATCACCAGTTCGGGTCGGTCGGACGCGGGAAAGAATTGACGGGGCACGCCGATCTGGAACAGCAGCATCGACCCCACGAACATGGCGAGCGCGACCGCCACCACCGTCTTGCGCCGGTCGAGGCAGCGGTCGAGCACGCGCCGGAACCAGCCGTAGAAGCGGCCTTCATATTGTTCTTCGGGCTCTCCCGCGTCGTCACGCGCATCCGCGCGCTGGGGCAGCAGATGATAGGCGATGAACGGCGTGAAAATGACCGCGACGATCCACGACAGGACCAGCGAAATGGCGATCACCTGAAACAGCGAGATCACATATTCGCTGGCTGTCGCCTTCGACATGGCGATCGGCAGGAAACCGGCGACGGTGATGAGCGTGCCGACCAGCATCGGCACCGCGGTCACGCTATAGGCGCTGACGGCCGCCCGCGTCCGGGTCCATCCCGCCTCCAGATGCGTCGCCACCGCCTCGACCACGATGATCGCGTCATCAACCAGCAGACCCAGCGCAATGATGAGTGCGCCCAGCGAAATGCGCTGAAGGTCGATGCCCATATACAACATGCACAGGAACGTCATCGCCAGCACCAGCGGGATGCACAGCGCCACCACGATGCCCGGCCGCCAGCCCAGCGACAGGAAATTCACCGCCAGCACGATGACGATCGCCTCGATCAGCGATGTCGTGAATTCGCCGACGGATTCGTCGACAACATGGGTCTGGTCGGACACGGTATGAATGCCCACGCCGACCGGCATTTCGGACTGGAGGGCAGCGATCGTGCGCTTCAGATCCTCGCCGAGACGCGCAACGTCACCGTCCGACCGCAGGCTGATGCCCACACCGACCGCATCCTTCGCTCCAAAACGCATCCTGAACGTCGCAGGATCGACCGGCTTGCGTTCGACCCTGGCTATGGCGTCGAGCCGAACGCTCTTGCCATTGGCGACGATCGGCGTTGCGGCAATGGCCTCCACCGATGCGAAATCGCCCGTCACCTGCATCCGCACACGTTCCGCGCCGGCCTCTACGATCCCTGATGCAGCGACCGCGTTGGTCGTGTCGAGCGCGTCGGCTATCGCCTGCGCAGAAATGCCCGACATGGCGAGACGCGCACTGTCATAGGTGACATAGATAGCTTCATCCTGCGCGCCGATGATCTGCGTCTTGGCGACATCGGGCAGCGCCTGGATACGGTCCCGCAGCGTCTCGGCATAGCGTTTGAGCACCGGATAGGAAAAGCCGTCGCCCGTGACGGCATAGATATTGCCGTAGGTCGTGCCGAATTCGTCATTGAAGGCCGGTCCGACGACCCCGTCGGGCAGGTCTGCGCGATTGTCGGTCACGGTCTTGCGGATGCGATACCAGATATCGGGGACGGCGCTGCTCTTGACCGTCGATATGAGCGTGATGTTGAGCGTCGCCTGGCCCGGTCGGGCCTTGCTCTTCACATAATCGATCTCGGCGATATTCTCGGTCAACACCGTCTCGAGCGGCTTGATCACCTGTTGCGACATCTGCTGCGCCGTCGCGCCGGGCCAGCCGACGGTAATCATCATCGTCTTGACGGTGAATTCGGGGTCTTCCTTGCGCCCCAGCGCCATGTAGGAAAACAGGCCCGCAACGGCCGCCAGCACAAGCAGGAAGCCGACCATCTGCTGATGGGTGAGCGCCCAGCGGGACAGGTTCATGCCCTTCATGTCGATGCTCATGACTGCGGCACCTGCACGATACGAACCTTCTCGCCCGCACGCAGCAGATGCACCCCGGCCGTGACGATGGTCTCGCCCGGTTTCAGGCCGGACCGGATGGTCAGCATGTCGCCCTGCGCCGCGCCGATCTGCACGGCGCGCGGCTGCACCACCATCGTTCGCCGGTCGAGTACCCAAGCCTGCGCGCGTCCGTTGGATTGCAGCACGGCGGTCAGCGGCACGCGGACGGCGGCATCGCCGGCATCGCCTTCGACCCGCAATTCGGCGGTTTCGCCCATCAGCAGCGCCTGTGCCGGCGCATCGACGGACAGGCGTGCCGCAAAGGTCCGCGTCGCAGGATCGGCAGCGCCCGATATGCTGCGGAGCCTGGCAGCATAACGCCGGCCCGGGCTGCTCCACACGCTCACACTCAATCGTGAGGCGGACCGGATCCGGTCCAGACTGCCTTCCGGGAGCGCCACCGCGATTTCCGGCCGGGACGGATCGGCCAGCGTCACGATCGCCTGTCCCGCGCCCACGACCTGACCAACCTCGCCCTGAATCTGCGTGACGACGCCGGCGCGCGGCGCCGTGAGGACGGTGCGGCCCAGCTGCGCCGATGCCGTTCCGCTCTGGGCGCCGGCGGCACGCAACTGCGCCTGCGCCTGAACGGCCGCCGCCTTCTGCTGATCGAACTCTGCGGGGGAAATGAAGCCTTGCTTCAGCAATTCGCGCGACCGCGCCAGATCAGCCTGCTGCACGGCGGCGGCGGTCCGGGCCGAACCGCTCTGCGCCGCCGCGCTGTCCAGCGCCCGCGCATAATCGCTGTTGTCGAGACGCAGCAACGTCTGGCCCGCATGGACGCTGCTGCCAAGGTCGACCCTGCGCTCGACGATCCGGCCCGCCACTTCGAAACCGATCTGGCTTTCGAAGGCGGACCGGATTTCGCCGGCATAGGTTGTGCCGATGCCGGCATCGGCGCGAATGCGCTGGACGGCCACGGCGCGTCGTTCATCCCTGACCTGCGGCTCATCCCGACAGGCCGGAAGCAGCAGCAACGCGATCGGTACGATATGGGCAAAACGTGCCATTCCATCCCCATGGGAAAAGGCCGCCGAGGCAGGCCGGTTCATGCAAGGCCAAGGGAATGGAGCAGGTCTGCAACCATCTGATACGCACTTTGTAACGCTATGTAACAGGCTCGCGGCGCTAGGCGCGCGTTCAGCCTGGTCAGTCGCCGATAGTGCCGGACCATGAGGCCGACCCGCCATTGGGACCGGTCATGTTGCGATGATAGGTTGCGGTCCCATCGCCATTGGCTGTCGCGCTGGTCGATCGCCCCCAGCTTTTTCCGCTGTTGGTCACATGACTGGTGGAGCCGTGGAACTGCCCGTCCTGCGCCTGATACCCGCGCTGGCTGCTGAAGCCACGTCCGTCATTGGTCTGGACATTGCGGGTCATGGCTGCCTGCCCGCCGCCGCGCGAGGCGTTGTAGCTGCTGTGCAGCCCTCGCCCATTCGGCCCCTGCACGTTGCGGCTGTGGCTATATTGAAAGGAACGGTTGCGGGCTTCGGCCGTCGATATGCTGGCTGCGATGGCCAGGGTCGAAACGATGATCGTGGTGAATTGGCGCAATGTCATGAAGCATACTCCTTCTCCGCGTCAGCAAAAGGCGCGGGACAGGACATGTCGCACCGGGCCGTGAACGGCCTTGCCGCATAATGTGTCGGATATTTGCAGCGGGATCGGGCGCCGGATCGCGCTGTTACAAACTGTAATCTGTCTTCACCTGGGGATCGAACATGCTGCGGTGGCGCGCGCTATATCGGCCACGCTCATTTTGGGCCTGATACAAGGAGAATGACATGAAATATCTGACGATCGCCCTGTCGCTGGCCGCCGCGGTCATCGCCCAGAGCCCGACCGCCATGGCGCAGGATGCGTCGGCAAAGGCCAGGGAAATGTTCATCAAGGCCGACACCAATCAGGATGGCGCGCTGTCGCTGGAAGAATGGAAGGCGGCCGGTCGCCGCGATCGTGGTTTCGCGATGATCGACGCCGACAAGGACGGCAAGATCACACCGGACGAACTGCGCGCCGCCGCCGCAAAACGTGGCAAATGATCAATTGCCCCTGGAACCATGCTAGATGGTTCCGGGGGCGCTGCACCATCGGCACAGGCGCTGACGACAAAGAGGTATGGCATGGTGGCCGAAACGCAGGCATCAAATGGCAAGGTCGCGATTGTCGAGGATGATCCCGGCATTCGAGATCTGGTGCGCATGTTGCTGACCCGTGAGGGGTTTGAAGTCCTGGCCATGGAAAATTCGGCCGGCCTCGACGTCGATGGCGTGCTGGAACGGCTCGATTGCCTGATCCTCGACCTGATGTTGCCCGGCGAGGATGGGCTGGAAATATGCCAGCGCCTGCGCGCCCGCTGGCCGCGCCTGCCGATCCTGATCGTCACGGCGAAGGACGATCCGATCGACCGGATCATCGGGTTGGAAATCGGCGCCGACGATTATCTCGCCAAGCCGTTCAACAAGCGGGAATTGCTGGCGCGGCTGCGCTCCATCATTCGCCGGACCCGTGACATAGACACGGCCGTCAGCGAGGAGAATGGCGACAGTTTCCGGTTTGACGGCTGGCTGCTGCGCCTGGGAGCCCGCGATCTGACCAACCCGGCGGGCGAGCCGGTGGGCCTGACCACCAGCGAATTCGACCTGCTCCATGCGCTGGTGCTACACCCACGCCGCATCCTGTCGCGCGAACTGCTGATCGACTGGACACGAGGCGGTCATGCCAGTCCGGTCGATCGCGTCATCGACGTGCAGATGAGCCGGCTTCGGCGCAAGCTGGGCGACGATCCGCGCGAACCCGTGATGATCCGGACCGTGCGGGGCGACGGCTATCTGTTCGCACCGGCCGTCACCCGATGCTGAAGCTGCGCCCGCCCCGGTTGCGTGAGCGGATAGGCCTCATCGTCCTGCTCCATCTGCTGGCCATGATTGCCGTCATTCTGCTGTTCCTAGAACAGACGGACATGCGCAAGATGGCCCCGCTATATCGGGTGCCCGTTCCCGAAAAGGTCGCTTTGGTCGTCACCGCATTCGAACGCACGCCGCCCAGATCGCATCCCGATCTTGTCCGCGCCTTTTCCGATGCGACCATGCGCGTCACCATGCTGGCGGCACTGCCTGCGGGCCAGGCATCCTCTGCCACGCCCGCGACCCTGTCCCGCTATCAGGAGGCTTTGGGCGGCAGGCCATTTCGCATCGAAACATCAGGCGATATCGGCCCCGCAGACCTCAACATGCGCCCCGCCGTCACGATGAACCCCGTGCGGATATCGGTCGCCCTGTCCGGCGGCGATGCCATCATGATCGAACAGATGGTCGCAGCGCCGCTGACCAAGATCGTCAACAATCTGATGCTCTTCCTGGCGGCGGTTGCGATTGTCGATATCGCTTTCATCCTGTGGCTGGCCGCGCAGACGACGCGGCCTGTCGAACGGCTGGCCCGCGCTGTCCGCGAGGACAGGCTGGATGCGCTGAAGCCCGACGGCCCGCGCGAGATCGTGGAACTGGGCGAAGCGTTCCGGCAATTGCGCCAGCATCTGCGGACGCTGCTTGATGAACGAACGCGCATGCTCGCGGCCATCGCACATGATTATCGCACCTATCTGACCCGCATGGACCTGCGCAGCGAATTTATCGAGGATGAGGAGCAGCGCGCGCTGGCGGCCAAGGATATCGAGGAAATGCGCGACCTGCTGAGCGACACGCTTACCTTCGCACGGGAATCGGCCGCGACCGACCTGGACATGGCGACATGCGACATTCGCGCCGAACTGGCGCTGGTCGCCGAAGAGCGCCTACAGCGCAACCAGCATGTGGACGTCGCGCCCCTGCCCCATGCCGTCCATGCCCATGTCTCCCATATTTCCTTCCAGCGCATGATGGCCAACCTGCTGGACAATGCGGTTCGCTACGGCGGCGGACAGGCGCGTATCCTTGTCGAACCCGACGGCCCGTTCATCCGCATCATGGTGGAGGATGACGGCCCCGGCGTACCCGAACCCAGCCTGCCGCGCCTGACCGAACCGTTCGAGCGGCTCGAGCCGTCGCGCGCGCGCAGGACGGGGGGCGTGGGCCTTGGCCTGTCGATCGTCCAGGCACTGACCCAGCGCTACCGGGGCGACCTGGTGCTGGAAAATCGCGCGGAAGGCGGGTTTCGCGCCATCCTGTTGCTCCGCAGTGCAGGAGGAACCGGACCGGCATGACCGACACGGACTGATACATGGCACCCGACCGGATGATGCAAAGGCCATCCATATCAGGCTTCCCACCCAAGGAGTCCGATCATGCCCCGGTTTTTCAATCCCCAATCCCTCACGAAGCACGGTGTCAGCGTCAGCGCCGCTTTTGCAGGCAGCGCGACCCTGTTCCTGTCCGTCATGGCCATCATGGCCAGTCCCGCCGCAGAGGCGCAGGTCGTCCGGCATACGACCGTCGCGCCCCGCGCCGGGGTCGTGCACAGCCGCACCGTCATCGTCGATCGCGGCCGTCCCGGCTGGTGGCGCGGCCACCCCGGATTTGTCCATTATCACGGGCCGCGCCATGGCCATTATTTCGCGCCCGGCTACGGCTATTACCCCATCCCGCCCAGACATGCGCATAGCGTTTGGATCGTCGGTGGCACCCTCCCCCTGTCGATGCGCCATTATGTCGTCGTCAATCCGGTCGGCTATGGACTGTCCCCAGCACCGACCGGCCATATCTGGTGCTATGCGGGAACGAATTTCGTGCTGATCTCCCGAAACACCGGCGTCATCATTCAGTCCGTTGCCGGTGGTTGGTGAAAAAGCGACACTCGCTGGCAGTGCTTCTGACTGCCAGCGGCCCATACCGGTCTTTCCGCCGACGATTCCCAATGCTCAGGTGCAGACGGCCCAGGACTGGCAACTCGCGACCACGTCCGGCCATTTCGGCCTAATTCGAGGAACGACCTATTTCGACGTAAGCAGTCATTCGGTAATCATAAACGATCAAAATGAGGCGCAATGTTGCGCTGCGGCAAACTTCTGGCTAAGGAAGCGGCAATCGCATGGACCCGG
>NZ_VYQA01000042.1:0-12295 GCF_008710165.1 Sphingobium limneticum
AATACCCGGGCCGCCAGCGGTACCCATATCGCGCCTGATCTACTCGCCCACGTCTCGCCGTTGGGATGGGAACACATCAATCTAACCGGGGAATATCGCTGGCCCAAATCCTTAGCGTAGGATTCCGCCCCCTCCCGCAAACGCCCCCGGTCAGTCGCCGACCATGAGGCCATTGCCGGCCTGAAAGGCATCGAGACCAAGCTTCTCAAACTGGCAAATGACGTCGAACAATGAGCATCTTGGCTACCGCAGCCACGATTCTAGGATCGGCTTCTCACATCCTTTGGGAGGAGCGGCCTGCTGCGGCGATCATGCCGCCTTGGTCTGGTAGAGCTGCGCCTCACGGTTGATAAGGATATCGGCTAGAAACCAATAGGCCTCGCCCCATGCCGTCAATATTTCCTCGGTCGCGGCTTCGCCGAGAATATCGCGGATGGCGGGGAGCAGCGCGTTCGCCACGGTGGGGTAATGCTCGGGCTTGATGTGTGTTTCGACATGACGCGCGGCGATCCGCTCGATCGCCGGTTTCAGCGCGTCGAGCTTATCGACATTCTGCGCGAAGGCGAGGATCGCCGCCGCGAGCCGCTTGGGCTGCGCGCCGGATTCGTGCGCGGCCATGTCGAACAACGCCTTGATCTCCGGATCGACGAACAGGCGCTGGTACATGCGCGTGGTGATCTCCACGCCATGCTGCTGGAGCGCAGGCGCCGTAGCTTTCACCAAAGCCATTGTTTCGGGGGAGAGCGGTTTGGACATACAGACGTGCTCCGGATTTCAGACCCTGACAAAAGAGACGATCAAAGTGACGGGAGGGATCCAGTCGGACAAGGAGCGTGGGCCGAAGAGACAGGCATGCGCGATGAACCCAAGGCTTAGCGGCGGGGATGACCCGTATCCGGATTCGATCATAGCTCGACCGCGGCCAGAGGGGCGAGCAAGGTCCACACGACGCCCGAGACGGGAAATTCCAACTCGGCACGGCCGCGCAAGCTGCGGCTTGCGGCCGTGCATATCAGCCGCGATCCAAAGCCCCGCCGCTCGGGCCTGACGACTGGCGGGCCGCCATGTTCGGCCCATTGCATCCAAAGCTCGGCCTCGATGCCCGATCCCAGCACTTTCCACGTCAGCTCGATAGTGCCTGTTTCGTTGGACAGCGCACCATATTTGATCGCGTTCGTCGCCAGCTCGTGAAAGGCGAGGGTCAACGTCATCGCCGCCTTGGGGCCGATCGTGACCGTGGGGCCATCAAGGCGAAGCCGCTCCGCGTAGAGGGTGAAGTGCGCCAGTGCATTCTCGGCCAGCGCCGGGAGGGGCGCGGTCTCCCAATTATGGGATAGAAGCTGCTCGGTCGCGCTACCCAGCGCCGCCAATCGCTCGTCAATGGTCGATCGGGCGTCTTCGATCGAATCGGCCGCCTGCAAGCTCTGGCTGACAAGAGAACGAACGATAGTGAGAATGTTCCTGAACCGATGCTCAAGCTCACGAATCCGGGTTTCAGTATCGACCATAACTCTACGCGCCCCCTACCCGGCTATTTAGATCAATCGATCGCCCAAGACGAACATTTTGCATGTCCGCGTGGAGCGCAGAGCCAGACGGCGCGTTGCTGCGCTGGTCGGTGGAACGGCTGCGTAAATGCTTGGTGCGACATGACTACACGAGACGGGATCAGCGGCCTTCGTGTGCTGGTTGTTGAAGATGATTACTGGGTCGCGGCCACGCTGGTTGAGATAATATCCGACGCCGGCGCAGAAGTCGTCGGCCCTGTCGATTGCGTGCGGGACGCCCTCTCGGCGCTGGACTCGTCGCCTCATGTTGCCAGCCTCGATGTGCAACTTGGCTCCGAAACCTCATTCCCGATCGCGGACGAACTGAATCGGCGCGGCGTGCCCTTCATCTTCGCCACGGGCGCGGCCAGCATGATCCCGGCTGTCCACGCCTCACGCCCGACCTGCCACAAGCCCACGTCGCGCGAGCTTCTGATCGGAGCGCTCTGCCGCGCGCTCGATGCTGCCTGCTAAGCTTGATCGCCATCGGTTTCGGCGCGCACCGCCGCGTATATAGCGAGCGCGTTGGCGAACTCATCGATACTGGCGATGCTGGCTCTGTCCATCGGCGTGCCGATCACCGCGAAAGCTTCGCCCATCGCTCTGATGAGTCCTGTCGGGCTGCTCGCTCGTCATGTGGCCTCCATTACCCGGAGCCGGGACGGAACAGGAGCGTCCCGGCCTCGACCGGTCGTTGCGCAGCCGATCTCCACGGCGTTCTTCCCGGCGCGCTTGACCGCGTACATGAGCTGATCGACCGCGTGCATCAACGAGGGCTCGTCGCGCGGGGTATCAGGCTGAATCAGCAGCGCGCCCATGCTGCACGTTACTGGATGAGGCGTGCCGGCTAGAACCGATGACAGGCGCTTGTGGAGCACGCGGGCGAAATACACCCCTTCCTGGGCCGAATGAACGGGAAGCAGAAAAGCGAACTCGTCGCCGCCGATCCGCCCGAAATCATCCTCCCACCGGACGATCCCCCGCGCGCCCTGCGCAAAGGCGCGCAGCACCTCATCGCCGGCAACATGGCCGTGGCGGTTGTTGATGCCCTTGAAGTCGTCGAGATCAAGGATCGCGAGCAGGAAGGATTGCCGGGCAGGCACCGCTAGATCGAGACGATGGACCACGCGCTCGCGGAACGTCTCCTTGTTGAGCGCATCGGTCATGCGGTCGCGCGCCGCCAAGTGGTGCTCTCGGTCGAAAGACCGGCGGAAGCTGAGAACAATGGCGGCGACGATAACATAGGTGACGGCACGCACGGCCATCCTTGCCCCTAGCAGGGCGGGAGAGAGCCTGGGCAGCTCGGCGACATGCGGCACGACGGCGAGGACGGCCGCGACGATCGCCACCAAATAGCCAGCGCGGCTTCCTAGCGCCCAGCAGGCGGCGCAGACGATCGGAATATAGAGCGGCGCGAGACCTATTCGGGGAAAATGTGCGTCCGCCAGCGCCAGCGCCGTGACGCTGAGGAGAATCGCGAACCAGGCGCGTTCGCGCGGCAAGGAATGAAGATGATCGGCGAGGCGGCCGACAGGCAGATGGCTATTCACGCATGTCCTACTCGGTCAAAAGGTTCTCCAAGCTCATTCCCGCCCCAAGTGTTCCTGTGCAGCCGGCGGCACGCCCCATTTCGGAGACGTGCCGGCCACTGAACCGGGTGTTGGAAACCTGAAACACGTCAGGCGCGGACGCCTTTGGCCGGGTGGCTTGGACATGCGCGCCCGCCACCCGGTCGATGAAGCTCGACCGGCTCGTGTTTCAGGAGGTTTCCACGCCTCCACCCGCGTCTCCGCAGGTGCGCGCACGCTACCGGCAAACTGTTAAGAAAAGCAACAAGCCAACCGGCACACCGGGGTTCAGCCGATCTTGACGCCCCGCCAGTCCCGCTTTTTCCGCAGGCGGACGGGCAGCTTGGCCTCTGGCGAGGGTGTATCGCGGCCAGTCCTGTCGGCCAGCAGCGGCGTTGATCGCTCATCGATCAGGGCGCGCAGCCGGGTCCGCCCGCGAGCGACACGGCTCTTGAACGTTCCTGTAGCAATGCCGAGCTGCGCCGCTCCGTCCTCGACGGACACGCCCTGGCTCGCCAACAGCACCGCCTCGCGCTGGTGGGGCGGGAGTTCGCTGAGCGCCCAATCCGTATCGCGCAGCCAGATGGCAAGACTCTGGGTCTCGCCCACGTTCAGCATCCGGTCGCGCGCATCCTCGGGCAGATCGGCATGGAAACGCGCGCGGCGGCGACCGGTGAGGAAACTGTTCTTCATTATGGTCCGAGCCCAAGCGGCGAGGCTCGTTCCGGCCGCGAAGCTGGCGCGCGCGGCCCAACAGCGCAGCATGGTGTCCTGCAAGAGATCGTCGGCATCGGCACCGCCTCCGGTCAGCCGCCGGGCATAGGCGCTGAGCGCGGCCGCCTGTGCAATCAGCGCAGCTCCAAAGTCATCGTCGGGCATGGCGATCGGTGACGGAACGCGGGCAGGCGCGGTGGGCGGCATCTCATTCTCCGGGCAGGCTTCTCCTGCCCTCAAGTGATATAGGCCGCGCAAGCCGCCGATGTTGCCGGGCCGACCTCTTCGCACCCCGCTTCGTCCCGTCTCGGTCGATCAGGGCTGCATCCGTGCTATAGGAGGGCATAGCGTGAATAGTACGCCAGACAACGCTAGGGGCGAACAATCAACGAACATTTATGCGGCGCAGCTATCTTTTGGCAGGTTGAGCGTCTTACGTTCTGCAGACGCTGCAACTTTATCCCATAGAAAGTTACCTGAGAAGGCAATGTGGCGACCGGTGCCTATCGCGCCAAGGCGACAACCGTCGATGCTCTTGCTGACACTCTCTATGGTTCCGGCCTGTGTCCTGCGATCCGTGAAGAGACATTGTTGTGCGCTACTGCGACAAGGGCAGTCCGCTCATTGTGCAATGATAGAGTATCAAGCTGGACCTGACGGTAGTGTAAGCAAGAAAGTTCAACGATAGACTATATTGTATAACGTAGTTATACTGGCGTTCGATACCCTACAATGCCACAACATCTCCCAGGTTCGATTGGAGCAAGAGGTAGGTCAGGGCCGTCGCGATCTTGACAACGAACCCCGCCCCATTCATTAGAAGTGGAAGACTACGCCGCCCATGGGCCGCAGACTGTCAAAATCGTAGGTTTCCATCTGAAGGCGAATGCGAATGCCGCTATTACCGGTTACGCCGCCCAGACCGATATCCTTGGGTCCAACTTCGACGCCCACGCCATACACCCAGTCCTTTTGGTCGCTGTAGGCGCGCTTGCCATTAACCCACTGATATCCGGCAGAGGCAAACACCATTCCGCTCTCGCCGGCCCGCGCACCAATGCGGCCACGAACGCCATATTCCCAATCGATGTCGTTGAAGCCCTTGCTGGCGTTACCCTCCGCACCAACAAATACCGGACCCAAGGGAATGTTGACGCCTGCAATCCCGCTGATGAGCGCGCCGTTCATGCTACCGCCACGCGGCGAGCCGAATTCGCTATCTTTGTCGAAGGTGTGATACCCGCCAAGGACGCCAACATAAGGCTCGATGCCAAATGCATCAGTGCCGTCGGGAGCGGTCTCCTGTGCAGACGCAAGCGTAGGAACAAAGCAGCAGACAGCGGCAGCAAGGATCAAATTCTTCATGTATCTCTCTTCAAATTTGTTCGTACCGAAACTGTCGGTAAGTGACCTGCTAACCCCGAACGTCAAAGAGAGTTTCGACAAGTAACAACAAAATGGCAGAAGTGACAAAAATGCCACTTCTGCCATGATGGTGATCAAGCGAGAAGACCGTATTTCAGGTGTCCCGCATTGCTTAGGTCAGCGCGAGGCAACTGCCGCCGGCGTCAGCCCCTTGACCACGGTATAGCCGCTTTCGATCGTCGGCACTGCAAGGGTAGCAACCTGCTTCAGAGCCGGATCGCTGCCCTCCAGAGCGTAGCCCTTCTGCAGTGCCCACATCGACGGAGCTTCATCTGCCATCTGCGTCAGATAAAGATTGTCGAAATCGTCCTTGCTCTTCTTGAGCAAATCAATTGACGCAGCACGCTGCGACGAGAGAGCTAGCGTAGGCTTGGCGATTTTTCGATCCTTGTTGGAGAGGGCGGCAAAAAGCGAGTCCCGCTGTTTCTTTGCTTGATCATAGTCTGCCTTCGCGTAGGCCTTCACATCGGCACGCTCAGCCTTGCGCAGCGCAAGCTGCGAAGCTGCAATACGATAGTTGAGAGCATCAGCACTCAGCTTGACGTAGTCGGAAGCCGAGACCTGACGTTGGGGCTGGATCGAGAACACCGTGGTGGTTTCACCTGCGACGTTGGTCTGCGCGACGCCCGACATGGTCTGGGCATAGGCGACGGGGGACAGAAGGGCGGCAGCCAGAGCAGTGCCGATAAGATAGCGCATTGCATTCTCCACAAAGTTTGGTGAACGCATTACGCTGCTGCGCCGCTCTCGTTCCCGCCATTGATGAAGAAGGAAGGTCTGCAGAGAGTGCGTCAGTCATCCTTCGGCCAAATTTTCCCACGCCTTGAATAGCTTATTGTTCACAATATTATTGCCTCAAACAAAAAAATGGAGATCATATGAGCGCTTTGGAGGGCATAGCGTCGGGGGTGCGCCAGACAATGCTAAGGGCGAATAATCGGTGAATGTATAGAGGTTGAGATCAGACACCCATCTTGAGCCCGCCCTTCCTCTTCTCCCATGGTGTAGAGTTTGCGCATATGTCCGGTGTCGAACAAGGGCGCATCAGCGTTCGGGGCGGCTTCATCGATTGCGCATATGGAGAGCCGGATTTTACGCTCCTGCGCAAAGCTGCGTAGATCATCGATGATCGTCCTGTCCGCTTCGCCCAGCACGGTGGAAAGCGCACGCGACACAAGGCTCAAAGTGCGCGGTTTCGACACCTTGAACTTCGGCGCAAGTCGGCCATTATAGAGGATGTAGATCGCCCCTTGCGAACCGTCTGTCGGCGCATCGACCATCATGTCGCGTGGCAACAGGAAGAAGCCGCTGATCGTGCCGCCATCGACGTGAAGTTGAGGACATAGCGTGGAAGGTACGCCAAACGATGGAGTGGATGGCTCCCGCTCACCGGCTGAGGCAGACTGCCTCGGCTGAAGAGCGAGGAGACGGACGATGAGTGAGATTGTCACGATTGGGCTGGATATCGCGAAGTCGGTGTTCCAGGTCCATGGTGTAGACGCGGCGGGTCAGGTGGTTGTGACCCGGCAATTGAAGCGCGGACAGATGTTGAAGTTTTTCGCGGCATTGCCTCCGGTTCTGATCGGGATCGAAGCCTGCGGAACGGCGCATCACTGGGGTCGGCAGCTCCAGAACCTGGGCCACGACGTAAAACTCATCCCGCCGATCTACGTGAAACCTTACGTCCGCTTATGCTCACCTCGCCATAAGCGGACTAATCACGAGGTCCCCATAATGCGGAGGAACGCGGCCTGATTGGCGGAATTTCGCCGTTTTCGGATCGACTTGCTTCGCATTATTTGGCGCCGAACCTCTGCGGGTCAATCGACCAGCAGAGGAGCCGCCAATGTCGGATAAACATCACGAACTAATCGCCACACTCAAGTCGTCGCTTATCGGTCAGCGATACAGCCCGGTGGTGGCGAGGAACTACTGCGCCTACGCGTCTGGATTTCTCGATTATCTGGAGCAGCGGGATATCCCCGTCACGGACGTGATCGACGTGCATGTGGAACGATATCTGCGGCACGCAATCGTCCAGTTCGAAAAGCAGCGTGGTCGACGTCCCAGTGTGCGCTGGCACGAGGTCCCACGCTCCGGAATTCACGCACTGATGCGGCTTGTTCACGGCCAATGGCCGCCAGCCATCAAGCCAGCCTGCGAGGCCGATGAGGTCCGATTTTCAATCTGCGACGAATACGAAATCTGGCTGCGTGAGGAACGCGGGATGGCTTGCGCGAGCGTCGCAGCGTTAATGTGGGAAGCCCGGAACTTCCTGGCTTGGCAGATCGATTGCGGAAACGACGGCTTGGCGGATCTGAGCGTCACTGACGTTGACCGTTATATGGATTTGCGCGCGCCGAAACTGACGCGCTGTTCGCTGAAGTCTGTGGCAGAGCGGCTTCGCGCGTTACTGCGCTACCTGCATATCACAGGTCGCGTTACGACGGATCTGTCCGGGCATGTTCTGGCACCGACGCTTTATGCATATGAAGGCGTACCTTCGGTCCTGGACCGCGGGCAGATCATCGCCGTGCTGGAGAGTGCCGAGAAGGACAAGTCACCGGCGGGGTTGCGGGATTATGCGATCCTGCAACTCCTCGCAGCCTATGGTCTGCGGTCAGGTGAAATCCGCCATCTCCGGATCGAGGACATCGACTGGCGAACGGAAGCCATCCATGTGCGTCACCACAAGACGCGAGCCAGCACATTACTGCCCCTTCTTGAGCCGGTCGGCGAAGCGGTGCTCGCCTATCTGCGTGCCGGGCGTCCCTCGACCGAGGCCAGGGAGATCTTCGTGCGTACACGCGCACCCTACCGAAAGCTCGACAAGCTTTACAGCATGGTGCGGCGGCGGCTCCGGGACGCTGGCGTCCAACCGCCTGGTAAGTGCGGCCCCCACATCTTCCGTCATGCGCGCGCGGTCGAAATGCTGCGCGCCGCGGTGCCTCAAAAGGTCATCGGCGACGTGCTGGGACATCGTTCGACAGGATCGACGGCTCCCTACCTCAAGCTTGCTACCGAAGACCTCAGGGCCATCGCGCTAGACGTGCCGGGAATGGAGTTGGTGGCATGACAGCACGCTGGCCCGATCCCGACCGCGCGATCATTGGCCGCTATGTCGCGAGCCTTGATCTGCGCAGCACGAAAAGCCGAGCCTGCTACGCCCAAGTCTTGCATGGCTTGCAGGATGTCGCCGAACGTTACGAGGCACTCGATCAGGAAGTGCTGCTGGCCTGGCTACGAGAATCGGCCGTTCGCCGAGCGCCGTCCACGCTCTTGCACCGCACCCGCATCGTTGACCGGTTCTTCGAACGCCTGGCGGAAATCGGCGCGACCCAACGCAATCCCGTCGCCGCTCTGCGCGATGAGTGCAATATCAAGCAGTGCATGCCGATCTGGCGGGCATTGGCGTCGCGGAATCCGGAAGAGGCACTTGCCGAACTACGCCAGCCCAGACCGTTCGGCAGCGTGCTGGGCGAAATTATGGCCGAGCATGTCGCGATGATGCGGCGTAGAGGATACAAATACACATCGCAGCCCCAGTTGCTTCTGCGGTTCGACCGGTTCCTCCAGTTGCATCCGGGACCGGAAGCCGAGCCGCTGAGCTCCATGATGGATCGATGGGCCACAACGAATGGCACGCGTCATCACGCCGAGGAATGCGAAAAGCTCGCGCGCGTCTTTGCGAAAATCCTTCGTCACCGCGACCCGTCGATACCCATGCGCCGACCGGACCCGAGACCGAGGAAGGAGGCATCCAAGCAATGGCGAACGCCTCATATCTACTCGCCTGCCGACGTGCGGCGGATGCTCGAGGTCGCACGTAATTACCCGTCGCCGCGGGCACCACTTCGCCCGCAGAGCATGTACACCATGCTGCTCCTCGCCTATTGCGCGGGCTTGCGGCGCGGTGAGCTTGCCCGTCTCGATCTTGGTGATGTTGACCTGCACGCGGGTACCATCACCATCCGGCAGACCAAGTTCTTCAAGACCCGCATTTTGCCGCTACCGGGCAGCGTTGCAGTCGAGCTTCGGGCCTACATCGATGCGCGCCGGCGTGCCGGTGGATCACAGGACTCGTGCTCGGGTCTGTTCTGGCACGAGCGAGGCGACGGCCATTACACCCCGGAAATGATCACCTGGTTGCTCTCCGACGTCATACGCCGCGCCGGGTTGAAACCATTGCGAGGAAAAGCAGGCCCGCGCGTGCATGACCTGCGCCACTCGATGGTCGTGAACAGAATCCTCGAATGGTACCGAACGGGCATCAATCCGCAGGATCGCCTGCCGTTCCTCGCGACTTATCTCGGCCATCGGGATATCAACTCTACCCTGGTCTACATCACCGTGACGCAGGAGCTGCTGCATTACGCAAATGAGCGGTTCCGGGAAGTTGGCGCACAATGTCTCAACCTGGGACGGGAGGCGCAGCCATGAGCAAGGCCGACCCGTTCCCGAACCTGCTGCGCGCGTTCTTCTACGAATGGCTGGTCGAGCAGCGTAACGCGTCCATCCATACGGTTCGATCATACCGCGACTCCTGGCGGCTGTTGCTGCGGTTCATCGCGCAGCGTACTGGAAAGAAGGTAGCTACGATCACGCTGGCCGATCTGGCCGCCAGCGAGGTGGCCGCGTTCCTCGGTCACGCCGAACATGAACGCGGGGGCACGATCGGCACGCGCAACTGTCGGCTTGCCGCGATCCGCAGCTTCTTCCACTTCGTGGCCACCAAGGATCCCGCGTCGGTCGCGCAATGCGTCGAAATCCTCCATATCCCGATCAAGCGTGCTCCCGTGCCGGAACCGAGTTATCTGGATCCGGCGGAAGTGACGGTAATCCTCGCTCAGCCAGACCGTTCGACCGTTGAGGGTATGCGCGACCATGCGCTGTTCTCGTTCCTCTACAACAGCGGCGCACGAATACAGGAAGCGCTCGATCTATGCCCCGAAGCGATCCGGTTCGAAAGCCCGAACTGCGTGCGCCTGACTGGCAAGGGGCGGAAGGAACGCATCTGCCCGCTATGGCCGGAAACGGTCCTGCTGTTGCGCAAACTGCTCGAGCGGCAGCCACGGGCGCCTGACCAGCGGCTGTTCGTCAACCGCTATGGCGAACCCCTCAGTGCCTCGGGGGTCCGGTTCAAGCTTGCTGCCTACGTGAGGTCTGCGGCCGAAACCATGCCAACGCTATGTGCCAAGCATGTGACGCCACATGCCTTCCGCCACGCCACCGCCGTGCATCTCATCTCGGCGGGCGTCGACGTTACAATCATACGCAGCTGGCTCGGGCATGTGAGCCTCGATACAACCAACCACTATGCCAGGTGAGAACGGCGGAGCAATATTCGGCCACGCTAGCGGCGGGATAGTCCTGCTGCGGGCGGCGTAAAAGTCGTCCACCTTGAAGCCTTTCTGCCAAGTCAGGGAGGTGTGGGGATCTACAGCGTGGAACTTTATCTTCAGGTCCGTTTGGCTTGCGCGGATGGCATGAGCCAGCGGGCGGCGGCGAAGCGTTTCAATGTGTCGCGCGATACGGTGCGCAAGATGCTGTCGTTTTCATCGCCGCCGGGTTACCGGCGTCAGTCTGCACCGCAGCGCCCGAAGCTGGACGGGTTTGTGGGGATCATCGATGGATGGCTTGAGGGGGATCGCGGTGTCCCGCGCAAGCAGCGCCATACGGCGAAGCGGGTATTCGACCGTTTGCGCACCGAGCATGGTTTCACCGGCGGCTATACGATCATCAAGGATTACATCCGGGAGCGCGAGCAGCGCAGCCGGGAGATGTTCGTGCCGCTGGCGCACCCGGCGGGAGATGCACAGGCCGATTTCGGGGAAGCTCTGGTGGAGATCGGCGGGGTGGAGCAAAAAGCCTACTTCTTCGCGCTCGATCTGCCGCACAGTGATGCCTGCTATGTGCGAGCCTATCCGGCGGCGGTGGCGGAGGCCTGGGTGGACGGACATGTCCATGCCTTCGCGTTCTTCGGCGCGGTGCCGCGCTCGATCGTCTATGACAACGATCGCTGCCTTGTGGCGAAAATCCTGCCAGACGGCACGCGCAAGCGTGCCACGCTGTTCAGCGCTTTCCTGTCGCATTACGTGATCCGCGACCGCTATGCCCGCCCGGGCAAGGGGAACGAGAAAGGCAATGTGGAAGGGCTGGTAGGTTACTGCCGCCGCAATTTCATGGTGCCGATCCCGAAGTTCCCGACCTGGGAGGCCTTCAACCTGTGGCTGGAGGAGCAATGCCGCAAGCGCCAGCAGGACAAGGTGCGCGGGGAGAGCGAGACGATCGGTGAGCGCTTGCAGCGCGATCTGGCGGCCATGCAGCCTCTGCCCGCTACACCCTTCGAGGCCTGCGATCAGACGAGCGGGCGGGTCTCCTCGCAATCTCTGGTGCGCTACAAGACCAACGATTATTCGGTTCCGGTAGTCTGGGGCCATCAGGAGGTCTGGATCAGGGCCTATGTCGATGAAGTGGTGATCGGATGCCGCAGCGAAGTTATCGCCCGTCATCCTCGTTGCTATGCCCGCGAGGAGGTTATCTTCGCCCCGCTCCACTATCTCCCGCTGGTCGAGCAGAAGATCAACGCATTCGACCAGGCCGCCCCTTTGCAGGGCTGGGATTTGCCCGAAGCGTTCGGGACGCTGCAGCGGTTGATGGAAGGGCGCATGCACAAACATGGCAGGCGCGAATATGTGCAGGTGCTGCGCCTGCTGGAAACGTTCACCCTCGCCGATCTCCAGGCGGCGGTGGAACAGGCCATCGCCCTTGGCGCCATCGGCTTCGATGCCGTCAAGCACCTCGTCCTGTGCCGGGTCGAACGCGTACCGCCCAGACTGGACCTGGACATCTATCCCTTCCTGCCTCGCACCACGGTCGAGAAGACCGTTGCCAGAGCCTATCTGAGCCTGCTCTGCGACAGGCAGGAGGCCGCATGAGCGATCAGGCACCGGAGATTCTTCTCGCTCACCATCTCAAGGCCCTCAAGCTGCCTACGTGCCTGCGAGAGCATCACAAGCTCGCCCGGCAATGTGCCGCTGA
>NZ_VYQA01000043.1:0-9504 GCF_008710165.1 Sphingobium limneticum
GGAGGAGCTTGGCCAGCGCAATAGTGGCGCCAATCGCGCATTGCTGAAATTATGGGAGGAACTGGATTCCGATAATGTACTGTCGCGTCCATGCACCTATTGCGGCCAACCGATCGGGATCGATACGCTTTTTTCCAACAGCGTGAATGTCGATCATATCCTGCCATTCGCGTTGACGCTGGACGACAGCAACGGCAACAAGATCGTCTGCCACACCCATTGCAATCAGGCGAAGCACCGGCAATCGCCATTCGATGCCTGGGGACACACCGCGCGCTGGGAAGGAATTGCCGCTCGCGCGGCCCGGCTGCCCAAAAACAAACGCTGGCGCTTCGAGCCGGATGCGATGGAAAAATTCCGGGACGAAAGCGGCTTTCAGGCCCGGCATCTGGTCGATACGCAATATCTGGCCCGGCTGTCGCGCGAATATCTTGCGACGCTCTATCCCGAAAAGGGCGAAGGCAGCGGCCATATCTGGGTCTCGCCGGGTCGGCTGACCGAAATGGTCCGACGCAAGCTTGGCCTCAACGATCTGCTGCCCGACCATAATTTCGGCGGTGGCGCGGATCAGGCGAAGAACCGGCTGGATCATCGCCACCATGCGATCGACGCCGTCGTGGTCGCCATCGTCGATCGGCGGATGCTGAACGAAATCGCACGGGTGTCCGGCCAGGAAGGCGCCGAGGGGCGCGAGCGGATCATCATCCCCGATCCGTGGGACGGGTTCCGCGACGACCTGCGCACCGCCGTCAACGCCATCACCGTCAGCCATCGCACCGATCATGGCACGGCGTCGAAGGCCGGCCTTCCCAAGGGTCAGGACGCGACCGCCGGGCGGCTGCAAAACGATACCGCCTATGGCTTTACCGGCGAGACGGACGCCAAGGGCAACAGCATCGTCGTGCGCCGCGTACCGTTAAGCAGCTTCAAGAAACTGACCGATCTGGAGCGCGTGCGGGACCCCGATCTGAAGGCCGCGCTCTACCAGCATCTCGATGGGCTGGAGGGCAAGGCGTTCGAGAAGGCGATCGGGGAATTTGGCGATCGCGAATGGCATGCCTATCGCAATGTCCGCCGCGTCCGCGTGGTCGAACCGCTGACCGTCATCCCGATACGTGACCGGAATGGACGTATCTATAAGGGATATAAAGGGGATTCCAATTATCGTTACGATGTTTGGGAATTACCGGATGGGAAGTGGGTGAACGAAGTCGTTTCCATGTTCGATGCGCATCAGCCCGGCTGGCTGTCCGGCATCCGTGCGGCCAATCCGACGGCGCGCAAGATATTGAGCCTGCATCGCGACGATGTGCTGGCGATCGAGCGCAATGGCGGGGACCGCGAATTGGTGCGCGTCGTCAAATTTTCCGAAAAACAGTTCGCCGTTGCGCCGCCCAACGAAGGCGGCGCGCTGAAGGGCAGAGACGCGGATAAGGACGACCCGTTCAAATATAGCTATCCTTCGCCCAACACGTTGAAGGCCTGGCACGCGCGGCAGGTGCGCATCGATGAGATCGGGCGCGTGCTCGATCCCGGATTCCCGCCGCGCAAGGCCCGTCGCAAGACGCGCAAACCCGGCTGACGACAGGTAGCGGGGGCGGGCAATGGATCGGATCGTCGACATCGCCACGGACGGCCGCCATTTGTCCGCCTATCGCGGCTTCCTGATCGTGTCGGAGGAACGCGTGGAAGTCGGCCGCGTGCCTCTGGACGATGTCGCCGCCGTGATCGTCCACGCGCATGGCGTTACCTGGTCGACCAACCTGATCGTCGCGCTGGCAAAACGGGGTGCGGTGATGCTGCTGTGCGGCAGCAATCATGCGCCGGTGGCCGTGTGCCTGCCGCTGGACGGCCATCATGCCCAGAACAGCCGGATGCGGGCGCAATGGGACGCGGGCAAGCCGCTGTCCAAACAGCTTTGGCGGCGTATCATCATCGCCAAGATACGCTGGCAGGCGGCGGTGCTGGAAGCCAATGGCGTATCCGCCTCCGCCTTCGACCTGCTGGCGCGGCGGGTGGGATCGGGCGATCCCGACAATGTCGAGGCACAGGCGGCGCGGCGCTACTGGCCGCTGTTGATGGGGAAGGATTTCCGGCGCGATCGCGATGCGGAAGGGATCAACGCCCTGCTCAACTATGGCTATACGGTGTTGCGGTCGCTCTGCGCGCGGGCCGTCGTCGCCTCCGGCCTGCATCCCTCGATCGGCGTGCATCATGCCAACCGCACCAACGCCTTTGCCCTGGCCGACGATTTGATCGAGCCGTTCCGGCCGCTGGTGGACGCGCTCGCCATCCGCATCGTGGCGCGCGGAACGGCAGAGGTCACGCCCGAGGCCAAGCGCGCCTTCGCCGGCCTGATCGCGCTCGACCTGCCGGGGACGGATGGCACCACCACCGTGGCGGGCGCCGCCAATCGTGCAGCGCAAAGCCTGGCCCGCGCGTTTCAGAGCGGGCAGGCAGCCGACATCCTCCTGCCCGCCCCGCCATCCGCCGTGGCACTGGCCGGACTCGATTCGTTGCTTACATGAGCGCCACCCAACTGAGCGGATACCGGCTGATGTGGATATTCGTCATGTTCGACTTGCCGGTGACCACCCGGGAACAGGCCCGTGCAGCGACCAAATTCCGCGAATTCCTGCTGGATGAGGGTTTTGAAAAAAGCCAGTTTTCGGTCTATGCTCGATTCTGCAACGGCAAGGAACAGTTCGAAGCCTATATGCGGCGGGTGGAAGCAAGCCTGCCGGATCGCGGCGACATCCACATCCTCAGCTTCACGGACCGCCAATATGAAAATATCGTGCGATTTTCAGGACAGAAGCGACGCCGGCAGCGAAAAAATCCGGATCAGCTGGCGCTATTCTGATGATTCGCGCGATTTCATCCTGGCGGATCGGTGGATATTCGCATTGCGTTTCAATGCAATATCCACCGGTCGATCATAGCCGCTCAGAGATCGCGGTCCAGCGGCAACGAAACGCTGCAGACGGTCGCGCGCAGGCGAATCATAGCCGCTCAGAGATCGCGGTCCAGCGGCAACTTTCCCCGGCTCCATCGCCGTGTTCGAAGGATCATAGCCGCTCAGAGATCGCGGTCCAGCGGCAACTTGGAAACGCTCTCTATGGTTTCCTGCAGCATCATAGCCGCTCAGAGATCGCGGTCCAGCGGCAACCACTTCGTCGTTGGGTCCACCTTCACCGTGATCATAGCCGCTCAGAGATCGCGGTCCAGCGGCAACTGGGCGGATGTTGTCGGGCTTCCCGAATGAATCATAGCCGCTCAGAGATCGCGGTCCAGCGGCAACATGCAGGCGACGAACCGCTGCGCACCATCAATCATAGCCGCTCAGAGATCGCGGTCCAGCGGCAACAGCTTAACCGCTTCACTGCCGAAATGATCGATCATAGCCGCTCAGAGATCGCGGTCCAGCGGCAACTGTTCGGCGGCGGCCTTCCGCAGGTCGCCAATCATAGCCGCTCAGAGATCGCGGTCCAGCGGCAACTCGATTTCATCGCACCCGCAGGTGGCGTGGATCATAGCCGCTCAGAGATCGCGGTCCAGCGGCAACTGGCAAATTCAGGTCGCGCTAGGCAGCGGAATCATAGCCGCTCAGAGATCGCGGTCCAGCGGCAACTTCAATGCGCGCTGGGCATTGAGCAGCGGGATCATAGCCGCTCAGAGATCGCGGTCCAGCGGCAACTGCGCCGCGAGCCATGCGGCGACCGTCGCGATCATAGCCGCTCAGAGATCGCGGTCCAGCGGCAACCACGATAGCCACGACGATGATCAATGCCGCATCATAGCCGCTCAGAGATCGCGGTCCAGCGGCAACAAGATGGCGGAGCGGGAGGGATTCGAACCCTCGATACGCTTTTGACGTATACTCACTTTCCAGGCGAGCGCCTTCGACCACTCGGCCACCGCTCCGCATTTGCACTGGAGGCGGCTCCCTATCGCGCGGCGCGCGGCTAGGCAAGGGGAGATGGCAAGGCGCTTTACTTTATCTTTCGGCCGCTGTCTGATCGGGTTATGAACCGCCTTCTCCCACTCGCGCTATCCGCCATCTGCCTTATGGCGCCCATGGCAGCCGCTACCACGCCTGCTGCCGTGGTGGCGCAGGCCCCCGCCGCCGCCTGGCGGCCCATTGCCGCCGACGAACTGTTGGTCATGACGCTGGAAGGCGGCAAGCGCGTCGTCATCCAGTTGGCACCCGGCCTGTCGCCGCGCCATGTCGCCAATATCGTGAATCTGGCCAAGGCCCATTGGTGGGACCGAACCAGCATCAACCGGGTGCAGGATAATTATGTCGCGCAATGGGGCGACGCGACCGAGAAGAAGCCGATGCCGCCCGGCCTGTCCCCCACCAGTGCGGACGATTATGGATTGCCGCTGGCGAACCGGCGGCTGGCGATCACGCCCCTGCCCTATGCAGACCCCTATGCGCCCTCGACCGGCTATGTCGCGGGATGGCCGGTGGCGATGGACGGCAGCGCCGCATGGCTGCCGCACTGCTATGGCTATGTCGGCGTAGGGCGCAATCTGTCGCCCGACGCGGGGACGGGGGCAGAGCTTTATGCGGTGATCGGGCAGGCGCCCCGCCAGCTGGATCGCAACATCGCAGTCGTGGGGCGCGTGATCGAGGGGATGGCGACCCTGTCCAGCCTACCGCGCGGATCGGGCGAACTGGGTTTCTACACGCCGCAGGAGCATCCCGTGCCGATCCTGACCGTACGTCTGGCCAGCGAGCTGCCGCAGGCCGAACGGCCGCGTTTCGAGATGATGGATACCGGCTCGCAAAGCTTCGCCGACTATCTGCGCCTGCGCGCGAACCGGAAGGATGATTTCTACGAGCGGCCGGCGGGCGGCGTGGACCTGTGCAATGCACCGGTACCTGTCAGGGCCGCGCCCTAGCCAAGGGACCGGTGCATTGCCTCCACGACCGGGTACAATGTTGAATTTGAACGGATCGTGGAAGGTAAATGGCGGAGAGGGTGGGATTCGAACTCACCTGACAAGACGTTGAAATCTCGCAGTCGGTGAAGTGTCCCGAGCCCAAAAATGCCACGCGAAAGACCACAAAGACTTTTTCGCCTGAAAACAGATGCTTGTCACCTGAGTTCGACGGAGGCTCTCTCTATCGAACCCACTGTACATTTGCAAGATTCTGCGGGCTCAAATTGGCTACCCATGTCTGGATTTGGCCGATAGCTGAATGTCCAGTTCATAGTAGGATCGCGGAGGAAGCTGACATTCGCGCAGCGTCGGCCGCTGTTCATTGAGGTCAGCCGACGTATTCGTCGTGAATGGCACCTCCAAATGGCCACGACGGTCAACCGACCCGAAGATCGCGCGCACTAGCCGACTCCATTTCCTGCCATTGCCGTGAAGAGAAATCGACAGCAAGGTGCGAATGACCAAACGCGACGCTTTCTCCGCGACCACGCGGTCCTTCACGTTGGGCGGATTCGGACGACAGCCCTCAGTGCAGCATATTTCGCAGCGTGCGCACGAGTTCGGTGGAAAGCGCAGGCTTGAGGATCAGGGGCGCAGCGGGATGCCTGCGCATCATCGCAAAGTCCGGTGCACCTGAACAGAAAACATAGGGAATGTCGTACAAATCGAGATCATCTGCCAGAAGGCTGACGTCGCCGTCCCGCAACCGGATGTCCAGAACAGCGGCGGACGGCATATTGTCAGCGACGGCAGCGATACCATCGACAAGCGTTTGGTAAGGCCCGTCTACCGCATAATCGGCGCCATCCAATATGTCGGCGATAACGGCGGCAACAGCAGGGTCGTCCTCGACCAGCAGGATGCGGTTGGTCATCCCTCATTCCAATCCGAAATGGCCGCGATAACGGTCAAAGCAACGTTCGCCGCATCGCAAGCGGATGAGCGCGCCTTCCGCCATAGCAGTTGCGCGACGGGGATCCTCCGCCACCAACGGGCGGATCGCCTCATCATTCCAGTCACGGCTGTGCTTAATGTCGAGCACAGCATGCAGGTCGAAATAACGTCGTTCGGATCCGGACAGACCGATCCGCCTCAACCCTCTGGCGGTGTGCGCCGACCGATCTGGTGCGGTGAGCTCGATCACGCCCAAGGCGCCCACGCTGTGCCACGCAAAATAGCGCGAGGTCGCCATCGCCGTCATGGCATTGGCGAGCGCCAAACTTTCCCAGACAGTGTTCTCGATTCGCGTGTCGAGCTCGAGGATATCGACCAGCTGGCCCAGCATCGGCCCATGCATACCCTTCGCATTACCGCGCCCCATCTCGTCCCAATAATTGCGTGCCAGTTCGAGCTTCGCGCGCGCCGGCAGCTTCACTTGGGTCATCGCAACCAGGTCGTCGAAACCCGCTTCGCCAGCGGCTTCCTGCGATAGAAACCAGCGCATCTCATCCCGGTCTGCCCGCTCGGCAAGCCATGGGAAAAGACGGTCATGCTGTCCAGGCCCGGTCGCCTTGAGATTCTCAAACCATGAAATGAATCCATCGGGATTGGTCGGTGCCTTGCGCGCCTCAGCGATGACTTCCTGCCGCAACTCCTCGAGAAATCCGATCTCCAGCCGCAGCATGCGCCGATCATCCTCGAAGCGTTCGGCAGAGATAGCCGTCGGGAAGGTCGGGGATAGCCTTTTCCGATTCCAGCAGCTCAGTGCCTCCTGAAAATCCTGCCGCAAAAATTGCGATCTGTCAGCGTTCAGCTGCGTTGCCACATCCAGTCCTTTCGAATGATAATGGCGGAATAATCCGGGAGGGCGAGCAGTCGTTCCTGAAAATCACATTGATCAGGATCAGTCGAAGCTGGAAATCATGCTGACGTCGGCGACCCGCCTTTTATAAAGCGGACGAGAAGGTGGAACCTCGACCGATGTCGCGCGCTCCCCTAAACTCAACAAGGGACAGGATATGATCACGGAAATTATCGGTGCGGTTGTAGGATCCAAACTGGATCAGCAGGACGGCGACAGCGGCGCGAAGGGCGCCGTCATTGGCTACTTCACGCCTCGCCTTGTCGGTGCTGTGGTAAAGGTCGGTTTGCTGGCCGCCATCGGATACGGGGTCGTCAAAGCAGTACAGAGCCTTACGTCAGAAAATGACGCGAACTACTGACAGCTCGTTTCACAGTGCTGGGCGGAGCCGATCGTAAAGATCACGTGTTGTCGATGCACGGAACGTGAAATTTTGAGTGATAGGCATGGAACCGGATTACGCACATGGCCGCCGGGATGGTCTAAGGTTGGCGTTGTCGATCCTGGCAGCAGAAGAAGCGAAATGGGCGGCGCTGCTAGGTGAGAGCCGATCGTGGCGAACCAATGTCACGCGCGAGGTGCGGCATAAGACATTACAAATTGCGCAACAGAGGCTGCGTACTGCACTCAATCGCCTGACGCCCAAATCCGACCAAGCCATGGACCCCGAGGTCGCATCGGCACTTGAAGAGATCGGGCTCTAACCGATCATGACCTCCGACATTACCTTTCACCGGATAAATGATGCGCGCAGCGCCGTGTTACAGTTGCTCGACCGCCGCACGGACCAAGCAACAATCTGTCCAAGCGAGGTCGCAAGGATGGTTGCCCGTAAAGCGGGCGCCGATCCGAAAGGGCCGTCGTGGCGCATAGCGATGCCGGTCGTCCACGCCGCAATCGATCAGCTAGGGGCCGAAGGGGCGGTCGAGCTGAGCTGGAAAGGAAAGGTCATGGCGTCACGCCATGGTCCCTATCGGATCCGCCGCGCGCAACCAGCGAAATAAGACCCGCTCACTGCATGAGGCCGGCGGCGCGCAGCGCGTCGTGGATGATTTTTTCCACTTCTGCTGTCCCTGAAACTGTGGAGCGTGAGGCTTCGGAGGACAACGCTTCCAACCGGCTTATCCTTGCTACCGGCAGAGTGGGTGTCCCCTCCTGGCCTTGTCCGCCCGATTGCGCAAATTTACGCTCCGTTCGGGTCTCCAGCAAACCCCAGGATGATGCGATCCGGCGCGTGGATGAGATACCCGCTTCGAGCATATGCGGCATCGCCATGCCGCAAGCATCCCGCCCGGTCGTGGCCAGTGGCGTGCCATGGCCCATATTGGCAATGCGATAATCTTCGATAAGCGGGCGTCCGGCTGCGTCGTTCCAGACGCATCGACGATGGCCGGCTATCTGTTCCGAAGCGTCCGGCGCCGGCTCGAGACCGTGGACTGACAGCCATTGAGCGAGAATTGCGTCCGCATTGGTGCTGCTGACCGTTGCGTCGGCGCTTCCATGCCATATTGAAATGCGTGGCCAAGGGCCATCATGGTTCGACGCGCGACGGACCCGGTCACCCAGATCCTTCGTGCTAAAGGCTCCCGCCTCGCGCATCGCTTCAAGCGCCTGCGGGATGTTGGACGCCGATCCGTGCGGCAAGCCGGCGATGATCGCACCACCTGCGAACAATTCCGGGTAGCTGGCAAGCATGACAGAGGTCATTGCGCCCCCTGCGGAAAGACCGGTCACGAAGGTACGGGACGGGTCAGCACCATGGGTATCCACCATTGCCATGATCATCTCTCTGATAGACAGCGCCTCGCCTCGATCGCGGGCATTGTCGGCGGGAGAAAACCAGTTGAAACAAAGATTTGGGTTGTTTGCGCGCCGCTGCTCTGGAAATAGCAGCAGGAAGCCATGTTCATCCGCTAATTGTGACCAACCTGAGCCGCAATCATAGCCTGCGGCGTTTTGCGTGCAGCCATGTAATACGACGACCAGCGCCGGTTTTTCAGCTATTTGATCGGGAACATATATCTTGGCGCTCAACGCGCCGGGGTTAGTCCCAAACGCGTCAAAGTCTGCTAACCTGCTTGGACCACCGGCAGCAGGTTGGATCGGGTGAATGGCTCGCATTGCTGCCAGTCGGGCGATTGTAGCGGATAATCTCGTCACGCGAAAATCTCCTATCCTGCAACAGCAGCCGTACGACTTGTGAGAATCTGGTTATGCTGCACCGCACAATATGGAGCGGTTCGACCGGCTTGCAAGGCGTGATGCCCCTGTTCTTTCCGAAGTCGAGAGCGATATATTTGTGGGCTCGGTGAAGGAGGCGCCTCGGGCCACCGAAATCGCGAAACGCTTGAAATAGGAGCGAGCAGAAGCTTGGCGCTGTTGGCGGCTGATCGCGCCACGCGCGGATCAGGCGAGCGCGGTCCCGTTTGGTGGACTGTGCTGCCGCCATGTCGATCTCACGTTCCTCTGCTCATCAATCCGCAGATCCCCTGACTCGTTCCTGCGCGCCCCAAGCCTGACCGCACTCGCCAAGGTCCACCCCGCCAGTCGCGTTCAGGAACGCATGCCCTAGGTCGACATGGTCTGAGAACAATGTTTCCGGGGCGTGGTCTGCCCCCACCGAGTGGACCGATTGGTTTGTTAGTGCATTAAGCGCATCGCCGCCATATCCGGACGGAGGTGGAGCGAAGCGGAACCGGAGGCCGGATATGGCGGTGTCGCCGTTTCCGGTGCCGGTGGCCGGTAGCCCAGGC
>NZ_VYQA01000044.1:0-8952 GCF_008710165.1 Sphingobium limneticum
GCATCGCTCAAATCCGTCTGGTAACGCTTCGAAACACGCGTATGCTGCACGCGGGTGGCTGGGGTCCACATCAAGATCTCCGGGTTGTCTGCAAAACCCCCGGAATCACACGAACCTCAGCCGCTCAACCCCTTTCGAAACGGCCTCTGAGACGATGATATCAGGTGACGAGTTGGTCAGTCAGAACAACACCGGAAACAAGAGCGTTTCACTATATCGCAATATCGTCGTTGATAGCCCCGGCGGTGGTGATGCCTCGTCGGGCAATGCAACGATACATGTCTTCGCAATTCGCGGAAATCAGGACACTGGCATGGTCAATCAAGGCGACTATTACCAGCAAGACCTGAGCGCCTACTATCACAGCTTCGGCATTACCGCGAAAACGAAGTGGACCTTTATCTAAAGCGATAAGTAGTCAGCAAAACACAAGAGGTGAGTAATAATGACCCAATACGCTAACCCAAATCTAACCCAGCGAGAGATTGTCGAGCAGAGCAAGGCCGCTGTTGAGCAGCTTCTTGCCAATGTGGATGAAACCGTCACAGCAGGCCGCGCAGAACTGGAAACCGCACTTGACCAGACGACTGTGCAGATCATCGGCCAACATCTAAGCATGTTGAATGGCAGCAAGTTCCAGCTAGAAGCAGAGCGCACCCGACTGCAGAACATCATCGCGGTGTGGAATGGCGAAGAGCCTACAGCGGGCAACACCTTCACGCCAACGCTGCCGATCACTCCAGCAGCCTAAACAAAAAAGGCTCTCTATATCACTATAGAGAGCCTTTTCCTCGCTATGGGAACGAGTGTTATTTCTCGCCGTTGTCCTTAACCCCAACGGTCGGAACCTCAACAGTTTCCGTCTTCGTGCCGACCACGACAGCCTTGCTGTCCATATCGACCTTGGGCAGTTCACCGCCCTTCACGCTGACATCTGGCAGAGCACCTTCCTTAACGTCCGCGCTCCAGAAGCCCGTCGCGAAAAGCACACCGGCGATCACAATTGCTGCCAGCGCGACCCAAACCCAAACGCTTACGCCGCTCTTGCGGCCCGTCTGCTCGTAACGTGTATCTACCATGTCCCATCCTCCCAAATTGGTAGGGACATAATTTCTGATTTGTTGATTTGTTCCGTTTGAGAAACACTCTCAATAGACGCCAGACAGCATCGTCACAGATTGACGACCGCTGGTAGGTCCGGCTCCATCTTATCGCTCAACTCCAATGCCAGCAAATAGAACTCCGCCATTCGAAGATGGGCCTCTCGAATTGCCGGTATCCGGGCTTCATCAGCTAACTTCATGTTCCGTTCCAAATTACGCAAATAGTAGGCACGATCAAAGACGTTCGTCACGCAGACCCTCGCTGAAATTACGACGCCGGGAGATACGTCGCGGAGCAGCAATCGGACGCAATAAGGCAAAGCCCAAGCGCCAAGCTGTGGCCGTACCGCGTTAAGGCGTCCCTTGAACGCGGAGGGGCCGCTCAACTGTCAGATCAACAGATGATTACCCGGTGAATTACCTAATTCTTGTTTCGGGACCGACGTCGACCTGCGGCTCGTCCTACAAAGTGTGTGTCCCTTCAATGCGTAAATAAACGCACGGACACACATTTTGAGGGGATGACCGATGGCCAAGAAGAAGCCACAGATTAACACACCAGAGGTCGTCCTGGCCTCGTTTAAGACCGCCGAAATGGCAGCACTTTTTGGCCTAACCCGCGAAAGCATTGGGACGGTCACATTCCATCAGAACGGTATCGCTACTGTCGATTTCGGCACAGCCAAGGCGCAGCGCGTATCGGCCAGCATGTTCGTATTCGCAGTTGATCCAGCAGCAACACTGCCAGCAATAAAAGCCCCTGCCCTCGTTGAAGCCCTCAAGGGCATGTGGGAGGCTGACGATGAAGGTGAATAAGAAAGCCGTATTCGATGGAGCGAAGCGCTATGCTCGCGTCATCTGGGCAGTTCCAGCAGTGAAGAGCCTTGCGCTTACATGGCTAATCCGCGTCGGCGTTCCATCCGGCATTGCAGGCGTAGCCATCTTAATCGGTGATGCGCTGAATGGCGGTGTCTAATGTCCGTCGAAAAACCGGCACACATTATTCCAGAGGGAACGCCAGTAACAATCTCAACGATGGTTCAGCCTCCCGCCCCGGCACCCAAAGATCCAACCCTAAATCTCACGACATTAGGCATCTATATCTCAATCATTGTCGGTCTGCTCGCTATCGCAGGATGGGTTATGAGAGTGATGTCTGAGCGTAGGAAAGAGGATCGGGAATGGATGACCGGCAAGCTAGAGGGCATTGTGAGCAAGCTCAATGATGACATCAAGGAAACGCGATCAGACGTGAAGGAAGCAGAGCGCCGATTGCATGAGGTCGAGCAACAGCGCGCCGCTGACCGAGAGAAAATCATTGTGCTGGAGAAGGACATTGGCCACTTCAAGGACAGCCAGACGCGGATGGAACGATCGCTGGAAAAGATCGGTGAGGAGCAGAAAACCTACTTCACGGAGATAGCCAAGAGCATCAGGGAAATTCGAGAAGTCCGCCCCGCTAGCAAATGAGAAAAGCCCGGCCATTGGACCGGGCTTTCCCATGACGGCAAGACTGAGCAGTCCTTGGTGAGCATCCAACCGTCAATTCTCGTAAGGCGTTTGCCATCGTCGCCACTGGTCGGCGCGTTCCTTCATCCACGACATGCGCGGCTTGCCCTTCGGCCCATAGAAACTCAGCAGCCCGCCGTCCGCAGGCTCATTCATGGTATTCGTCAGGACCGCGCTGCGCTGATTGCCGCGAGACAGGTTGCGTCTCAATGCGCTGGGCTTGAACACGCCAAGGCCAATATCCCTGCATAGCTCAACGATGATGTCGAACCTGAATTGCGGGATTTCAGCCTTTATCATTTTGCGGATGGCCTTCTCGTAATCATCCGCTGGCTCTGCATCTGCTAGATCGTCGGACAGTCGCCAGTCACGCTTAGAGAGCAAAAGTATCGATCCTGAGTAGCCGAGAAGATGGCGCTCCTTGATCGTGTCAGCAGGGACACCGCTTTCCTTTTCCCAGTCTTCCAGAGTGCGAAGTTCGCCATTGATTGTGATCCTTGTCATGCACCTATTTAATCACAGGGCAATTCGATCCTTATGAACGCGATTTGACGATAGTTTTATAAATAGTTGTGTCAGAAATAGGAGAACCCAATGACACAACCTACGCATCATATCAGCATGTGGGCAGGCAGAGCCAAGCGCAATGTCGTAAACTCCACATACACTGTATCGCTCTACAGTGAAGAACACGAAGTCAACGGTGATACATTCATTCACTTGTCCCTCAAGGACGTTCTTCTCAACCTGATCCATCACATGAGCAAGCACTCTATCGAGCAGTATATGTCGTTCGCGGAATATACGAAGAACCATCTGAAAAGCGAAATCACTCAGATGACTGCCAGCTTCATTGATTACCCCTACAAGGTGAAGCATCAGCTTCAAAAGCGCCTTGATGAATTGGGCTACACCTACCTTCTCATTGATACGCAGACAGAGTTCGGTCCTGCTGCCCGTCCCGGCATAATGGTCGTCTTCCCTTACGCTCGTCCACTCTCCGACACGAAGCTCTACACAAGGGTTACGTCGTTGCTGTTCGCTGAAATCGGCATCGGTGAGCATCAGGAGGGCAAGGTCGCATCCACCTACCTGTTCGCTCCATACACCGTAAATCCATATGTCGAATTGTTCGATGAAGGTCGCACGATGCTCGATCCGTTCGACTATCGAGACAGCAACGTGGGCGTCTGGGTCGATGCGCGTGACAAGGAAGTCGTGACCACGGACGAAGCCGCAGAGCAGTTCTTTGCCGAGAATGACGAAGAGCTATTCTTCTTCCCGAAGCCATGACCAAGCCGGTGGAAATTAAAGCCGATCCGCTACCGGCCGCAGACGCCGCAGCGATCATGAAGCAGGACATCAAAATCAGGCGCAGCGAAGACCCTGAGTGTCCCTTGGCACTCGCTATCGAGAAGGCATTGATCCTCTTGAGCGTCCCTTTGGCCCCTCCACAAGATGTGAAGTGATGCGATAATTATAAGAAACGAAGGAGAACAGAATGGCAGACAATGCTATCGACAAATTGATTGAAGAAACTCGAAACGCCTACGCGGAGGTTAATCGCATCAGCGCTGAAATCAGCGCGCTAGATATCCAACGCCAGATTGCGCGGGATGGTTTTGCCATGGCCAAGAAGCGTTGCGATATGCTCGACCTGACCATGACGAAGCATATCCACGAGAATATGCCGGTCGTTCAGGCTAAAATGATCGCTCATGAGGAAATCGAGCAGATACAAGCCGCCGATAGGTCGGCATCGGCATCACGTTCACACTCTGCGTCAATACAGAGCGCATCTTCGGCACAGAGCGCATCGCTCAGCAGCGCGCAATTGGCATTGGCATCAACAGCAGGCAGCGCTCAAGCGGCATCAGCAGCGGCCAACTCTCAACTGGCGAACATCGCGAAATGCTATGCTGGTCGAAACAACTGGAGCCTGAACCTCTCAATCTAAACTCTAGATAGACCCGGCAGCAGATTGTTGTCGGGTCTAAACATGGGCGGATGCGGCGACGCTGGCTTGACTTGCCCTTCCCCGCGAACCACCTTTCCCGTATGTGCAATCGGGCAGAACGCGGACACACGGAAAAGGTGCTGAACCTGTTTGGCGCAAAGGTCGGCGCTCGGTTCAATGAAGGCCCGTTGCAGGTCCATCCCAAAGAACCCGGCAGCGTCATTCGCCTGATCGGCGGTGAGCGTGTCCTTGACCAGATGACATGGGGCTTTCCCGTTTCCCTCAAAAGCAAGAAGACCGGACTGCCCCTGAAACCTAAGCCGGTGAATAATGCGCGCTTCGACAAGCTAAACACCTTTTGGCGGCGATGGGCCGCTAGTCCAGCCAACCGATGCCTCATCCCTACCGCGCGTTACGCAGAGGCCGTTGGCGAACGAGGTCGCATGACGGAGACATGGCTGGCGGTGAAGGACCAGCCGATTTTCGCATGGGCAGGCCTGTGGAACGACAGCGCGGAATGGGGGAATGTCTATACAGGCGTTATGACAGAGAACGCCCCTGAGTTGATCGACATTCACGACCGTTCGCCGGTCATCATCGACCCTGAGCATTGGGACACTTGGCTAACCGCGCCGCTGGAAGATCTGTTCCAGTTCGATCAGCCATACCCTGCTGCAAAGGTCATAGTCGATGCCACATCAGCGCTGTGGGTTCGGAAGCCGGGACCGACACCGGATCAGGATTTGTTGATATGACAGACCTACAGCCACCCGACGAAGCTGAGTGCTGGGCAGAAGCGCGAACGCTCATCGATCAGTATGGAGACGAAGTTGGCGCTTACCTACAGATGATGATCGACGTTTGCATGAAGGAGCATGAATATCAGCTTCTTTTGAAATGGACGACCATCCGCAATTGCGTCGCCATGATCGTAGACGGACCCGGCACCGCAACCCCGCAATAATTCAGATACCGGCCTGCTTTTCAGGGTTCAGCACGTCTGCCACAGCGTCGTAGCTATCGAGCAATTCCATATTGCTGCCGTTCGTGAATACAACCAGTGTTCCTTCATCGCTGGGCTGGAAATAATCGATCTGATCTAAATTGATCGTGACCGGGT
This sequence comes from Sphingobium limneticum, assembly GCF_008710165.1. Classification (NCBI taxonomy): domain Bacteria; kingdom Pseudomonadati; phylum Pseudomonadota; class Alphaproteobacteria; order Sphingomonadales; family Sphingobiaceae; genus Sphingobium; species Sphingobium limneticum. The sequence continues at coordinate 5,690 of NZ_VYQA01000044.1, forward strand.
TTCCATCGAGCAAGCTGAACTCCGCAACCATCGCCGTTCCCTCACCGTGCAAAATATCAGAATGGGGCCGCCACTTTAGGCGACCCCCTGTCTGTTTTAAGCGAAGCTGTGCTTGAGTGCGCTCATCTTGTCATGGCCTTCCTTGACAGAAACGAACGCCTTTTCGACTACAGGGCGCGAAGATGGGTCGAGATCGGTATCACGCAGTGCGTCTTCGAATTTCGCCTTGATGTGATCTTCGCCACGTTCGACTTCCTGAATGATCGCTTTGTCATCCTTGCCCGTGATCGCCTGCTTCAAATCCATGAAGGTCCGATGGGCAGCGGCGAGGAAGCTGCTATCATCTTCGGGGTTCCCACCGAGACGGCGGACTTCTGCCTGCAAATCGGTTGCCGCTGCGCTACGGTCGCGGGCGAATTCAGCAAACATCGTAGCGAACTGGGTGCTTTCAGCATCCTTAGCGGCATCCTGATAGCCTTTCATGCTATCAAGCGTCGTAGAAATCAGGCCGTTAAGCGTCGAAATCGTGCTGTCGTTGCTCATGATGCTCTCCTTGAGGGGTGATGCTCTAACCATCGGTCAGCGAACACGATCCACTCAGATGAAATCACTTGGTCGGCATACTACCTCGCTTTGACGGATGGCACTTCCGCGATGCGGGTCGTGTAATTGGGCGATCTGCTATCTGAACGCGCTTTCCATTCGCGCTTGAAGCCCTGACTTGCAGGAACGGCTTTGAATTTCCCGAACCGATTGTTGACCTCATCCATCGCAGCCATGAGCCGATCCCGGCGCTCGTTGTTTTCTTCGAACAGCGTCAGCGGTCGTTTATCAGCATCTATTAGGTCTTCCAGCATCACGCCTGCCTTGGTGATCCCATAACCGTTACGCCATGCGCTCTCCACGCCGCGACGAGCATATGCCAGCAACGTCAGACCATCGTTGGTCATCGGCTGCATCCCAAGTGTTCGTGTCGCGCTGTATTGGGGTCGATCCTGCTTGTGCCGATTGGTATGGAAAAACACAGTCAGTCTGCCAGCGACCAAGCCATGCTGTCGCAACTTCTCACCGGCGCGCATCGCATATTGTGTGACGGCACCCATGAGCATGTCCAAGTCGGTGATAGGCGTTCCAAATGACCGCGTGACAGCCATGCCCTTGCGTTGGGGTTCAACAGTTTCGATGGCGCTCGCAGGGACGCCGCGCAGTTCAGCAATTAGGCGCTCAAGAACCACGCCGCCGATCCCACGCGCATGTTTCAACGCCATATCCCGCAAACAGCCAGCCGTCTTGATATCGAGCGCTGCCAGCTTCTCAGCCGTAGCCCGACCCACGCCCCAGACATCGCCAACTTCGAACTGATCCAGCACCCATTTGCGGATACCCTCATCGCGCAGATCTGCCACGCCATCGAATAACTGGTTCTTCTTCGCTGCCGCATTCGCCAGCTTCGCGAGCGTCTTTGTCGGCGCAATGCCCACGCAAGTTGGAATGGTGGTCCACTGCCTGACCTGTTCGCGCATGTCTCTGGAATGAGCAGCCAAATCCAGATGCTCGAAACCCGCAAAATCTATGAACGTCTCATCAATCGAGTAGATTTCGAAATCGCGGGCAAACGGCTCAATCGCGGCAACCACCCGGCGCTGCATGTCGCCGTAGAGCGCGTAATTCGATGACAGGACGCGGATGCCGTGCGCCTTGATCTTGTCGCGGATCAGGTGAACCGGATCACCCATTTTGATGCCAAGCGCCTTGGCCTCGCCGGATCGGGCAATCGCGCAGCCATCATTATTCGAAAGCACGATGACCGGGACGCCAACTAGGCTGGCATCAAACGCTCGTTCACAGGACACATAATAATTGTTGCAGTCGATCAGGGCGACGGGCGCGCTCATGCGTATTTGCGGGCCAGTCCTACGACCACGCCCCAAATCTCAACATGCTCGTCCACGATGATTTCGGAATAGCCTTCTGCTTCCGGCACTAGCCAGAAACGGCCTTCACGACGGCGGAGCCGCTTCAACGTCCGATCGCCATGCACAAGAGCGACGACGATGTGTCCTGGCACCGGCTTCTTTGCCCGGCTGACGACGATCAGATCCCCATCGGTGATACCAGCGCCGACCATGGAATAGCCTTCTACGCGCATGATGTAGGTCGCTGCTGGATGCTCGATCAGCCAGTCCGCGAGATTGATCGGCTCTTCCATGTCATCTTGAGCAGGCGACGGAAAACCGGCCGACGCGCTGATCATCAGCATCGGCAAATCAGGCATGGCTACGAGGATGGGTATGGGTTCAAACATCACTTAGGCACCGAATCAGACACCTGACCCGGCATAGTCCGATCAAACCGATTGGTCATTTGTTCTTTTTTTGTTCCGCTCTCGGAATGTCATTTCCCTTGCCATTCCGTTCTGTATTTGTTCTCATGCTCTCATCACCACGACTCGGATTGGAACATGAAATGGATAAGCTGGAAGAAGCGTTCAACGCACTCGCTGCCCACATCGACATTCATGGCAGAAGCGGCCCCCGCAACGGCTTTATCGAAGTCGCGCAAGACCTCGGCATGAGCATTGAAGACCTGTCTGGCGGCAGCGATATCAACTACGAGATTTCGATGGATGGCGAAAAGACCGGCAAGCTGGCTATGAGTTACCTCATGGTTCCGGTGGGCGAGAATGATCCTATTCGGGAACACTATTCGTTGGAATTGACCGATTTGGGCAGCAAGAGCCAAGCTAGGGTTTGGCATTTTCTTGGTGGCAAGCGGGTCGAAAAAGAGCCGCTACCAAAAGCAGCATGAGACGCTGAACGGGGTTCATGTCCGCCAACGCCACACTCAGAAATCTCGGTGATTACGAGCGCCGAAAGGCCAATCTCTTCATCATCTGTAAATGCGGTCACTCAGGAGTTCTCGATGCCGATAAACTCAACCGTTGGTTCCTTGCCCACTGCTGGAACACCGCAATGGAGACAGTCGGAGCGCATTTGCGCTGCTCGCGCTGTCGGGGCCATCCTGAACGATTTGCTCCCTCGCCTCGCAGACCAGATAACCCGGACTGAATGAATGACGAACAGCAGTGGAAGCGATTAATCCGTCGTTTGCGGAATTAACAGGCTGCGGAAAAAGGGTTGGCAGAGCCGGCCATTGGCCTCGCTTTCGCCGTTTTCTAGCCCAAGGCGTCAGTCATTCTGGGAGGTAACCTTCCAGAATCCGGTCGTTTTTGACCGGCCTCGGGCGCTATGAGGCGCAGGCCT
>NZ_VYQA01000045.1:0-8123 GCF_008710165.1 Sphingobium limneticum
TCAGCGGCACATTGCCGGGCGAGCTTGTGATGCTCTCGCAGGCACGTAGGCAGCTTGAGGGCCTTGAGATGGTGAGCGAGAAGAATCTCCGGTGCCTGATCGCTCATGCGGCCTCCTGCCTGTCGCAGAGCAGGCTCAGATAGGCTCTAGCAACGGTCTTCTCGACCGTGGTGCGAGGCAGGAAGGGATAGACGTCCAGGTCCAGTCTGGGCGGTACGCGTTCGACCCGGCACAGGACGAGGTGCTTGACGGCATCGAAGCCGATGGCGCCAAGGGCGATGGCCTGTTCCACCGCCGCCTGGAGATCGGCGACGGTGAACGTTTCCAGCAGGCGCAGCACCTGCACATATTCGCGCCTGCCATGTTTGTGCATGCGCCCTTCCATCAACCGCTGCAGCGTCCCGACCGCTTCGGGCAAATCCCAGCCCTGCAAAGGGGCGGCCTGGTCGCGTTGATCTTCTGCTCGATCAGCGGGAGATAGTGGAGCGGGGCGAAGATACCCGCTTCGCCGTATGGCGCTGCTTGCGCGGGACACCGCGATCCCTCTCAAGCCATCCATCGATGATCCCCACAAACCCGTCCAGCTTCGGGCGCTGCGGTTCAGACTGACGCCGGTAACCCGGCGGCGATGAAAACGACAGCATCTTGCGCACCGTTTCGCGCGACACATTGAAACGCTTCGCCGCCGCCCGCTGGCTCATGCCATCCGCGCAAGACAAACGGACCTGAAGATAAAGTTCCACGCTGTAGATCCCCACACCTCCCTGACTTGGCAGAAAGGCTTCAAGGTGGACGACTTTTACGCCGCCCGCAGCAGGACTATCCCGCCGCTAGCGTGGCCGAATATTGCTCCGCCGTTCTCACACGCATGAAGGCAGCAGCGCGCGAGGCGGTGGCACAGACGCTAGAGCGTGGCGGCGAGGTCCGCGCACCGCGCGTCCGCGAAGTCGAACAGCGCCGGGGCGAGACGCAGGATCGGCATCGCGCAGCGGCCGAGAAGACTGCAAAGGATCTCGAACGATAATCCTTGGGAAAATAGGGGCTATGGAAGGGAGTAACTGACGGTAGATTGGGCTACGAGATAATTTTCGTCTTGTTGCCATAATCGAACATCGACCGTGGTCAGGCGGCGGCCCAGCCTCAACAAGCGGGCGTCTGCAATGATCGTCTCCATTTTGCAGGCGCGGAGGAAGGAGATGGACAGACCGTTTGTTACTGCCATCTCCTTTCGCCCATGATGAGCGATAACCACCGCATAAGCCGCAACATCGGTAAGTGCCATGAGCGTTGGCCCCGATACGATCCCTCCGGGCCGAACCATGCTTGGGTTAGGATCAAGGGTCATGCGGACATGCCCAGCTTGAACATCGACCACGGCGCCAAGGGACGCGCGCGTTTCGCTCGGAAACGCGCCATCGAGAAATTCGGCAAGTTCGTTTAATGTCAGACAGGGATTCATGGCATCCAATCAGTTGAACAGTTTGGCCTTCAAGACACTCAATAGCTGTTGAGGTCGCTCCAACGGAATGAGGTGCCCCGTTTCTTCGATTATCGAAAGGGTGGCACCTTGGTCTGCCCCCACCGAGTGGACCGATTGGTTTGTTAGTGCATTAAGCTCATCGCCGCCATATCCGGACGGAGGTGGAGCGAAGGAGCACGTCAATCACGGGCAAAATCATGGCTGACGATGCTGATAGGCGAGTTGCTCACATCAATGGTGAGAGGGATCGCTTCGGGCCTCCCCGATACTCAAGGCGACTTTTCAGAACCGAAAGGTCGCCCACACTCCGTTGAACAACGAATCCGTGTAGCCGGCGCGTGTCAAGACCTTGCCGGCGCGCAGATATTCGGTCCGCAGCGTGAATGACAGGTTGGGCGTTGCCGACCAGACCGCATTCAATCGTGCCAGTTGAGCGACGCTGTGGCCCGTCACGTTCTGTGTGCCGGCGTAGGCGTTCAGGGCGGCGGACAGGCTCCAGACCAACTCCAGTGCGGGTGTCCAGTGCGCTCGTAAGGTTGTGGGCTTCCATAACGCCCACCCTCTGCCTCAATCACCACGCCGTGCAAGGTGGGTGGAAAACACCGCTTACGCAGCAATATCGGGCATCCGGCCTCAACCTGGTCATCGCGGCGATCGTCTATTGGAACACGATCTACATGGACGCCGCCGCCCAGCACCTACGATCGACATCGGTCCCGGTGCCTGACGATCTCCTCGCCCACACGTCCCCGGTAGGCTGGGAGCATATTGCTTTTTCCGGCGATTCCCTCTGGGATCGCGCAGCCGCCTCCGCTGGTCGAAAGGCCCTCAATCTGCCGCCCGATAGCCGCGTCGCCTAAGCGTTCGCTGATTGTTCGCTCTTAGCGTTGTTTAGCGTACCTTCCACGCTATGCCCTCATCCTGACGCCGGATGCGTTGGCCGATCTCGATCGCATCGCCGAGCATATCGAAGCGGACAATCCCGCACGCGCGATCAGCTTCGTGGAGGAGCTGCGCGAGGTAGCCCGTCGCCTCGCCGATCTTCCCCAAGGCTTCCCTCTGGTGCCGCGATATGAGCGCTACGGCATCCGGCGCCGTTCCTATCGGCGCTATGGCATCCTTTATCGTCCAGAGCCCGAGCGCATCCTTGTCCTGCGCTTTCTTGGCCCCGGCCAGGATCATTACCGCGCACTACAGTTGGTGTGATCCCAACCCTATTGCGGATTGACCGGGGCGTAAGCGGGCCAATCGCGATTTTTCAGGCCGGGCAACGCCAGATAGCTTGGGCCATCGAGCAGCATTGTTATGCGGGTGTAACCGATCTTGAGCTGATCGAGCGGCACCGCTCGCAACGTCTCCTCGAGACCGGCATAGCGCTCGTCCGACACCACCACATAATTGATCCTGCCGGTCGCGCACTCGATCAGCGCCTCGACGACCCGGCCCAGGTTCATGCCGGCCTTGTCGTCGACGGCCATGCCGATCAGTCCGGTCGCAGTGAACAGGTTCGGGGTTTCCGATCGTTGGCTGGCGGTTTCGGCCGATCGGCCGCCATCTTCATATTTGGTCTGCTGCCCCAGCCATCGCCAGATACCGACGAGGTTCGTCACCATCAGAAATCCGTTGGTGGCGACCAAGGCCGTCTGCCCCGTCGCATAGCCGAGCGTCGTCCAGCAAACCGAGCTGACGCTGAACACGACGAAGCCCCAACCCGTCACGCGCGCGCCGAGATTGGAAGCTGTCATCATGGCCGCGATTATCGTCGCGATCGTGGCGATCCAACCCACGAGGCTTATCATGTCCACCCCCTCCCCTGTGGCGGGCTTACAGGCGGCTACAGGGCCGTTTTGAGATAGGGGGCGGTCAGACTGCCTTCCGCCTCCGCAACATCGCTAGGGACGCCGCTGGCGATGATTTGGCCACCCTCTTCCCCGGCCCCCGGCCCCAGATCGATGACCCAATCGACCTGTGCGATGGCGCGCATGTCATGTTCGACCACCACGACCGTATTTCCGACATCGACAAGACCCTGCAGGTGCCGCATCAGCCGATCCGCATCGGAGGGGTGAAGCCCCGACGTCGGCTCGTCGAGAATGTAGATCGTGTTCCCCCGCTGCGCGCGTTGCAGCTCCGTCGCGAGCTTGATGCGCTGCGCCTCGCCGCCTGACAGTTCCGTCGCCGGCTGCCCGAGCCGCAGATAGCCAAGACCGATTTCCCGCAGCACATCGAGCGAGCGCATGACGGATGCCTCGCTTGCGAAGAAGTCGCACGCTTCGTCCACCGTCAGCTCTAGCACCTGAGCGATGTTGCGGCCGTTCCATTCGACTTCGAGCGTTTGCGGATTGTAGCGACTGCCGTGGCAGGTCGAGCAAGGCGCATAGACGCTCGGCAGGAACAGCAGCTCCACCATGACGAAGCCCTCGCCCTCACATACCGGGCAGCGGCCCTGTGCGACGTTGAACGAGAACCTGCCCGGGCTGTAGTGGCGCCGGCGGGCAAGCGGCGTGTCGGCGAAGATCTTGCGGACATGATCGAACAGGCCGCTGTAGGTGGCGAGGTTCGAGCGCGGGGTGCGGCCGATCGGCCGCTGATCGACCCGCACCAGCCTTCGGACATACTCCATGCCGGCCACGATGCGGCCTTCGGTATCGTCCTGCGCGACATCGAGCAGCGGATCGACCTCATCCTCTTCAACGGCTGCCGAGCTGCCGAGCTGTTCCGCGACAAGCTCCGGTAGCGCTTGGCTGACCAGGCTGGACTTGCCCGATCCGGAGACCCCTGTGACGGCGGTGAAGCAGCCTATCGGAAGCTCGACGTCGAGGCTGTGAAGATTGTTGCGCGTCACGCCTTCGAGACGAAGCCATGCCTTGGCTTCACGCGGGGTCCGATCATGGGCGACGGGCTCTGCGAACAGATAGCGGCGGGTGATCGATTCCTCGACATCGGCCAGTCCCGCGATCGGCCCGCTGTAAAGCACTTCGCCGCCCTTTTCGCCGGCACCCGGGCCGACATCGACCAGCCATTCGGCATGGCGGATGACGTTGAGATCATGTTCGACGACGAACAGCGAGTTGCCGGCCGCCTTCAGCCGCTGAAGGATGGTCAGCAGGGCTTCGCCGTCTGCCGGGTGCAGCCCCGCCGAGGGCTCGTCCAGCACATAGACCACGCCGAAAAGCTGCGACGACAATTGGGTGGCGAGGCGCAGGCGTTGCAGCTCCCCGGAGGAGAGCGTCGGCGTGCTGCGGTCGAGCGAGATATAGCCAAGGCCAAGATCGATCAGTGGCTCGAGCCGTTCGAGCAATTCGCAGGCGAGACGCTGTGCGGCGACCCGCTTTTCATCGGAAAGATTGGGCGTGCGGCGCACGTCGGGCGCAGCCTTGTGCGCCGAACCTCCTGCCGCGACCCGCCGTTCGACCGCCGCATCGCGGGCCGCCTTGCCGAGGACATGGCCCTTCGGGACCGCCGCGGCGCCCCCATATTCGCCATGCGCGACGGGCGTGAGCAAGTCCCGGAGTTTCAACACCGTCAGATCGCCGAACTCGGCGATGTCGAGGCCCGCGAACTTCACGGACAGGGCTTCGCGCTTCAGCCGCTTGCCGTCGCAGGTCGGGCAATCGCGTCCGATGATGTATTGCGAGACGCGCTTCTTCATCAGCGCGCTTTTCGTGTTGGCGAAGGTCTCCAGCACATAGCGGCGGGCGCCGGTGAAGGTGCCCTGATAGCTCGGCTCCATGCGGCGCTTGAGCGCCGTCCGGGTCTGTTCGGGCGTCAGGCCCGCATAGACCGGCACCGTCGGCGCCTCTTCAGTGAAGAGGATCCAGTCGCGATCCTTTTTCGGCAGGTCGCGCCACGGCGTATCGACGTCATAGCCGAGCGAAACGAGGATATCGCGCAGGTTCTGCCCATGCCAGGCGGTCGGCCAGGCGGCGATCGCCCGGTCGCGAATGGTGAGGCTGTCGTCAGGAACCATCGTCTCTTCGGTCGCGTCATATACGCGGCCGATACCGTGGCAGGTTGCGCAGGCCCCCGCGACCGTGTTGGGGGAGAAATCCTCCGCATAGAGCATGGGCTGATGGCGCGGATATTCGCCGACGCGCGAATAGAGCATCCGCACCAGGCTGGAGAGCGTCGTCACGCTGCCGACCGAGGATCGCGCGTTGGCAGAGCCGCGCTGCTGCTGCAACGCGACCGCAGGCGGCAAACCGTCGATCGCGTCCACCTCCGGTGCGCCGGCCTGGTCGATCAGGCGACGGGCATAGGGCGCAACCGATTCCAGATAACGCCGCTGGGCTTCGGCATAAAGGGTGCCGAACGCGAGCGATGACTTGCCCGAGCCCGATATGCCGGTGAACACCACGAAGGCGTCGCGCGGTACATCGACGTCAATATTTTTGAGGTTATTCTGGCGCGCGCCGCGAACCTGCACGCAAGCGGGCGGCCCCGTATGCCCATGATCGGTGGCCGGCGTCGTCGCGTGAATATCCTTGCTCTTCAATTCAGTCGTCCTGCCTTATACGCCCGTGCGGCCCGTGGTTCATCACAGTCGGGTAGCAGATGAATGCATTTCCGACGCAATACATCCAACGGCCAGACTGGCCCGATGTTCGGCACCTTTGAAATATTTCTCCAGCATCAGACAAAGGTTACGACAAAACCATTTTTCCCGTTGGGTCGCGCGGCGAGGCCACACACACTCCGCTGGTAAGCGCCTGGGCCAGGCGGCCCTGGTCCGTGCCACTATCGGCATCTAACGACCGCACTTCGGCGCTTGTTACCCCATCGCGACGCGTTGCCCATTTGCCAGAGCGCGCGTCATCATGGCCGGGGTCGGGCCATGATGACGGCCGAGTTGTCGATCCGGGCGCTTCGCGCCGCTTCGGATCGGCGGGTCAGTAGTGAATGACCGTGCGGATCGACTTGCCTTCGTGCATCAGTTCGAAGGCCTCGTTGATCTCCTCCAACCCCATCGTGTGGGTTACGAACGGGGCCAGATCGATATCGCCTCTCATCGCGTCCTCGACCATGCCGGGGAGCTCTGTCCGTCCCTTGACGCCACCGAAAGCGGATCCCTTCCATACGCGGCCCGTGACGAGCTGGAATGGGCGGGTGGAGATTTCCTCGCCCGCGCCGGCAACGCCAATAACGATCGACTGACCCCAGCCACGGTGCGCTGATTCAAGCGCGGCGCGCATGACGTGGACGTTGCCGATGCACTCGAAGGTATGATCGATGCCCCAGCCCGTCATCTCGATCAGCACTTGCTGGATAGGCTTGTCATGGTCCTTGGGGTTGATGCACTCGGTCGCACCGAACTGGCGTGCCAGCTCGAACTTGGACGGATTGGTGTCGATGGCGATGATGCGACCCGCCTTCGCCTGGCGCGCACCCTGAATCGCCGCGAGGCCGATGCCGCCGAGTCCGAACACGGCGACCGAGTCTCCGGGCTGGACCTTGGCGGTATTGTGGACTGCGCCGATGCCGGTCGTGACGCCGCAGCCGAGCAGGCAGACATGTTCGGGGTTTGCCTCGGGATTGATCTTGGCGAGCGAGACTTCGGCGACGACAGTATATTCACTGAAGGTTGAACAGCCCATGTAATGATAGAGGGGCTGACCATTGTACGAAAAGCGGGTGGTCCCATCGGGCATCAAGCCCTTGCCCTGCGTTTCGCGGACAGCGACGCACAGGTTGGTCTTGCCCGACAGGCAGAAGTCGCACTTGCCGCACTCGGCGGTGTAGAGCGGAATCACGTGATCGCCCGGCCCGACGCTGGTGACGCCTTCACCAACCTCGACAACGATGCCCGCGCCCTCGTGGCCCAGAACCACCGGGAAAACACCCTCCGGATCACTCCCCTCCAGCGTGTACGCGTCGGTGTGGCACACACCGGTGTGCGTCACGCGTATGAGGACTTCGCCTTTCCGGGGTGGGGCGACATCGATCTCGACGATTTCGAGTGGCTTGCCCGCCTCGAAGGCTACAGCGGCGCGAGATTTCATGTTGGGAGACCCTCGTTGAGTTAAACTGATTGCTGGTGGGAGGCCGTTGCGTCAGCGCAAATTCGTCGACATTCTCATACTGGCAGGGAGTACCTTTAGTATACTCCCTGCCAGTATACAAGAGGTGTCCTAACGAGGATCTCAAACCAGAGAAGGCAGCAGGGGCTGGCTTCTAGACTAGCGCGACATCGCTTACGTGGAAGAAGAAACTCACCACGACGATGGCGGCAGAGCGGTCGCAGCGATGCCACATACCGCTCTGTCTAGCTTACTTGACCGCGAGAACATCCCAGCGCTCGATGACCGGCGGCGTGGCCAGAAGCTCATCGGCGTTCTGCATGAGTGCCGCCGCGATCGGACCGTTGAGATGTGCGGTTCTGTCGCCATCATTCTGAAAGGCGTCAAAGATCGCGAAACTGCTTGGTCCGAACTTTACAGCATACCAGACCGGAGTACCCGTTTCGGCTTGTGCCAACGGCAGCGCGTCCTTCAGAAATGAAGCGCCCCGGGTTTCCAGGAGGCTCCAACTTGTGAGAAGGAGCATCCGTTATGAGCAAGACAACCAACAAATTTTCACCTGAAGTCCGCGAGCGGGCGGTTCGTATGGTGGTGGAGCAGCGGGCCGAGTACGGCTCGGAATGGGA
>NZ_VYQA01000046.1:0-7817 GCF_008710165.1 Sphingobium limneticum
AGAGATGTTCAACATCGCAGAGAGCTACAGGTGCTCGATCGAGACCGATGTTTACGAGATTGGAGGACAAGAGCGAGCCTGGTAGATCGCCATGTTCAATCTTTGTTCTTCAACATGGCCAAAATCGCAGCTTCGGGCCGACTGGGCCCTATACCCAGCGCCTGTTCTGGGATCTGGGCGGGGATTCTTCGCCCTTCCGTAACATCGATTTCATGCCCGAACTTTTCTACCTGCTACCGGCCGTATCGAAGGGCACATTGGCGTTCGGCGGACAGGCGGGGCTGCGCCATGAGTCCAACGGCCGCGATGGGTTGGCGTCGCGCAGCCTCAACACCCTCTATGTCCAGCCTGTGGCGACGATACCGATCGGAGACTACAAGCTGTCGCTGGGCCCGCGCTACTCCTTCTATGTCGGTGACCTTGAAGACAATCCGGATGTGAAACGCTATCGCGGCCACACGTCCTTGTTCGCGGAGTTTGGCCGTGACGACGGGCTGCGACTGACTACCAACAGCCGCATTAATTTCTCGTCGGGCAAGGGCGCAATAGACGCTGAGCTTTCCTATCCGCTGGACAAGATCGTTGACACCAACCTCAACGTCTATGTCTTCGGCCAAGCCTTTGCTGGCTATGGCGAAAATCTGCTCGATTATGACCGCAAGGCGACACGACTGCGGCTTGGGGTCGCTATCGTCCGCTAATCCGGAACCGGGCAGAATCTATCGTAAGGTAGCGGGCCCGGCGTTGGACGTCCCCTTACCCTGATGCAAAAGTGATTTATGCATCATCGGAAGGCCAACGGCGTAAGAGTCTGTTTGAGAATTCATGAGATGATCGGGAGATTGCCATGTTACGTATTTTTATTGCTGCCACTACTATGGCAGTCTTGCTTTGGTCGCTGCCTGTATCCGCTGAAGAAATCCCTCGCTGCTCCTCCTCGTCTATTCCCGCAGCAGACAAGGCGCGCCTCACGGCGGAATACAAGCGGCGGTTTCTGGCTGAAGGGAAAACCAAGGCCGATGCCTGGGCCGGTGAGCAGGGAAGGCGCCATCGCGAAATCATGGAAAGGCAAGGTATCTGTCCCCCACGCGAACCGGCGAATAGCCAAGCCAATTCAGCGCCCCCGCCTCGAGAACAACCGACGAGCAAAAACCGTAAAAAGGGCAAGTGTACCCGTACCGTCTGGCAAACTCGTCATATAGCGAGCGCAGGTGGAGGCCCAATGAATACGATTAGGGTGCCTGTCTGCGTGAACTAAGCGAGCGACAGCAATGCTGGTGTGTTCGGTTATCCCGCCAAAGGGCACACAGGAAAAGCTCTGGTGCGAAGTCAAAAGTTTCGCATCAAACCAAAAGCCGCGCTTTTCCGTGCCCTTCCCTGATGCAAAAATCTGATGCAGAATCGCGCCATGATTTACGGCTATGCGCGCGTCTCCACCAACGGCCAAGATTTGGCCCAGCAGCTCGCCCAGCTTGAGGCGGCGGGCTGCGCGAAGATCTACCGCGAGAAGATCAGCGGCGCGTCGGCCGAGCGGCCCCAGCTCAAGCGCGCGATCGGCGCGCTCGATCCCGGCGACGTGCTGATGGTGACGGCGACCGATCGCCTCGCCCGCAACACGCGCGACCTCTTGAACATCCTCCATGCGGTAAAGGAGGCCGGGGCCGGCTTCCGCTCGATCGCCGAACCGATGGTGGACACGACCTCGCAGCTCGCCGAAGTTGTGATTGCCGTTCTAGGCGTCGCGGCCAGCTACGAGCGCCAGCGGATCGCCGAGCGCACCAGCGCTGGCCGCGCCCAGGCCAAGGCGCGCGGGGTCAAGTTCGGCCGCAAGAGCGCCCTCACCCCGCACCAGCAGGCCGAGGCGCGGCGCAAGCTCGACGCAGGCGACACCCAGCGATCGGTCGCGGCGCTGTTCAACGTCAGCCAAGCGACGATTTCGCGGCTACAGGGGTGATGAGCGACGCCCCCCGCCCTCTCTGGCGTTGATTTAGGCGGCGATCGCCGGCGCACATTCCCAGCGCCTGCCATGCCAGCGGAATCCTACCCGCTGCGCGTTGCTGATCGCTGGCGGCTCGCCCTTGCGCCAGAAGGCGCGCATCTTTGCCTGATCGTCAAGATGAGCGTCGGCCACGATCGCGCGCGCGGCCTGGATGAACTGCCCATGCCCGAACACATAGACCAGCGAGGCGGGCGGCATGGCGGCGAGCCGCGCCAGCGCGGCCTCGCAGCGCCGGAGCAGGGTGGCGAAGCTCTCCGCCCCTTCCCCGTCGCAATAATCAGGATCGGCCGCGCTCCAATAGCGTTCGAGGTGCGGCATCCGCTCCGCGCTGCGCGTGCCGTTCCAGCGCGCCGGTTGCAGATAGGTGAACTCCTCTATCGGCCACACTTCCACCGGCACGCCGGGAAAGCGCGCGATCGTTGGCGCAGCCGTCTGCTGCGTGCGGGTATAGGGCGACGTGACGATGAGCGCGGGCGCTTCTATCCAGCTCGCCGCGACTTCGCGTGCCTGTTCCTGGCCCAGCTCCGTCAGCTCGATCGCGCCGAGATCGTGGCAGGGCACGCCGGCGTTGCCGGTAGATTCGCCGTGGCGAATGAAGATTACGCGCATGGCTATTCAAACAGTTCCGCATGAGTGCCGGCGCGCACGAAGTTCACCAGATTCCCCTCAATCGTATAGATCAGCAGGAAATCGCCGCCGATATGGCACTCGCGATGATCGCTCCAATCGCCTTTCAGCGGATGATCCAGCCATTCCGGGCCTAACGGCGCGTCGTTGGCGATGAGCATCATCATCGCCTCCTTGAGCTGTTTCATGTTGTAGCGCCCGCTGCGCGACAGCCGCTCCCAATCCTTGACGAACCTTTTTTCGTAGGACGCCTCTCTTGGGAACGCCGCCCGCTTACTGCTGGCGGGCTTCTTGGTCGAGGGCATCGAACATTTCCTGGGCATCGGTGAAACGGGCGCGGCGAGCCTTCATCGTCGCGCGGGACGCCTCGATCGCGGCGCGCGTCTCGGCGTTCGGCACCTTCAGCTCGAACGGCAACGCATGATCCTTGGCGACCCGCGTGAGGGTCATGCGGACCACATCCGAGACGGTCAGCCCCAGCTCGGCCAGCACGGCGGCGGCTTCATCCTTCAATGTTTCGTCGATGCGCGCGCGCACGAAAGCGGTAGCGGCCATTGGAACCTCCTTAGTCAAGCCGATAATGTAGCTCAGTTGAGCAACAATTTCAATCCAGGCTAGGGGGCGGCGCCTGCCGCTGGCGCGGCACCGTGGCCCTACTCGCTTCGTTCCCCAAGCCCGCAAGCGGTCTTGGCCCAAGGTGACGACCCACATGGCGGGGGCGAGATCGCAAGCGGGTCTCGCTTCATGGTGCCGGCGTGCGCCGGCGTCGATCCTGTTTGAAGGGGGAAAGGCGGTCCCGGCCGCCTCTCCCCCGCAACGGGATTAGACGGGGCCGTGCCTCGCTGCGCTGCGGCCGCACCACCCCCATCGAATCCCGCTGCCCCCCTCTCTCGCCGGCGTTCTTGGGCGTCCGTGTTCCGGCCGATGGCATGGCCATCGCCGAACAGGCGATTTGAAGGGAGTAAGGACGATGACCCACGAAACCCGCGAAAGCTGGCTCAATGCGGTGGCGGCGGGCATGGCCCCGCTGTTCGAGGTGCTGGACGCCCCCCTGCCCGACCGCGTGCGCGTGGCGATCGGCTTCACCAGCAGAGGCGCGAAGGCCAAGGCGATTGGCGAGTGCTGGGATAATCGGTTGAGCGCGGACGGGCATTTTGAAATCTTCATCCGCCCGGACCTGGCGCACGCGCCCGACGCGATGCCGGCGCAGATCGCAGCCATCCTCGCGCATGAGCTGGTCCATGCCGCTGTCGGCATCCCGGCAGGGCATGGGAAGACGTTTAACGGGTCGCCCTTGGGCTGGGGCTGGTCGGGCCGATGCGCGCCACCACCCCCGGCGAGGCGTTCCTTGCGGCCATCGCGCCGATCCTGGAGTGCGTTGGCCCCCTCCCCCATGCCCGTCTCGACACGGACGGGGAGTCGACCGCGCCCAAGAAGCAGAAAACCCGGATGCTCAAATGCGAGTGCGCGACGTGCGGCTATACCGTGAGGACCGCGCGCAAATGGCTTGAGCAGGCCGGAGCGCCGCTTTGCCCGATCGAGGATCACGGCCAGATGGAGCATGAGCCGCTGGACGATGACGACGCCGAACCGGAGGAATGATGCGGCGCGCTTTCGTCATTTCAGATTCAGCGCCTCCCTATCGTCATTTCGGGAACGACAGGGCTTCCCCTCCCGGTCTATTGTGTATACAAGTATAGGATTATACGTGTAGGAGTGTAGCATGAAGGTTCTCGCCATTCTCTCACAGAAAGGCGGCGTTGGGAAAACGACGCTCGCGACCTGTCTGGCAGTCGCGGCCGAGCAGGCGGGCAAGGTCGCCGCGATCATCGACCTGGACCCGCAGGCGACGGCCTCGTTCTGGAAGGACGTGCGCCAGCTCGACACGCCCGCCGTGGCGTCGATTCAGCCGGTGCGCCTGCCCGCTATGCTCAAAGCCTGCGAGGACGCCGGCACCGATCTTGTCGTGATCGACGGGGCGGCGGTCGCGCGCGACGTGGCCTATGAGGCAGCGCGTCACGCTGATTTCATCCTGATCCCGACTAAGACGGCCGTGTTCGACACGATGAGCATGACGCACACCCTCGACGTGGTGCGCCAGCTCGACCGCGCCTTTGCCGTGGTCCTTACCTTCGTGCCCCCGCAAGGTCAGGAAACTGGCGATGCGATTCAGGCCGTGGCGGAGCTAGGCGCGACGGTTTGCCCGGTGACGATCGGCAACCGCAAAGCCTTTTTCCGCGCCCAAGCCGCAGGCCGGGCCGTGCAGGAGTTCGAGCCGCATGGGCCAGCGGCCGACGAAATCCGCCGACTATACGAGTATACAAATATACGCCTATACAATCAGGCGGAGGTGGCGTGATGGCGAAGGGCGGAAACAGTCTGCAAGCGGTGCTGAACCGCGCCAAGGCGGACGGAGACGCGGCCCCGGCCCCAGCGTCGGCGATCGAGCCGGTAGACGTGACCCGCAAGGCCCCGCCGAGCGGCCGACAGGGGACCAAGCTGATTGGCGGGCATTTCCCTCCCGAGGTCAGCACGCAGCTTCGCATTATCGCGGCCGAGGAAGGGACGACCGTTCAAAGCCTGCTGGGCGAGGCGCTGGACGACCTGTTTGTGAAGAAGGGAAGGGGGCGCATCGCCGGCTAGTATAGATGTATACAATTATACACCTATACATCTATACACCTATACTAGCGCAAGGGGGCAGTCTTGTGCTTGTTGCGACAGAAGCCGATGAAGGCGGCGCGGGGGCTTTTCAGTTCCGGCCGCCCGCTGTCGATCCACCATGACACCCATTGGTCATAGAGCGCGTAAACGTCATAGCCAGGCGCAACGCTCTTGGCGTCGTGGAAGCCTTCGGGGTCGATATAGGGCCGCTCGGGTTCCGCCTCGATCGCCTCGACCGTATCCAGAGCCTCGCGATTGCGGAACGTGACCGTATCGCCGTTCATTTCCACGGCATAGTCGGGCAGATGATCGTGCGCGACGAGATCGCGCAGCATCGAGCGGAACACGCGCAAATGGCTACTCGCGCCGGTCTTTTTCTGTAGCGTTTCGACCGAGATCGACCATTTTTCCTGCGCGCCGCAATGCTTGCGCGCCAGCTCGTAGATACGCCGTTCGAGCGGCTTGCGGAGGCGGAAATAGTCGCGATGGAGCGTCAGGACGCTGCGCCCCTCAACCATCTTGAACAGCCAGTCGGATAGCGTGACCTTGATTTCCGACATTTGGCCGGAGCGGGTTTGCCGCACGATCCGCCATTCATTGATGAGGCCGAAACCTTCGGTGATTTCCTCGCCATCGGCCTTGATATTCGTGGTGATCCGCGTCCCCGACAGCCGCTCGAACGCGCTCCGCAGCCGGTCATAGCCGTCGCCATCGGTTTGCCGGTTGGTCCACACCAGTAGATCGCGAGCAGTGAGGTGCAAGGTGCGGCTCGGTCGCTCCCCCTGGTTCATCTTCCCGATGAGCTGGGAGATGCAGTAGATCAGAATATCCTTGTCGTGGATCGTCGCCAGCCCTTTGACGCTGGGGACGATTTCGAGCTTGTTGCCGTTATGCTCATAGCGGAACACGCGCCGATCGGGCTTGGTCGCGAGCGAGAAAATCGGATGCTCCATCGAGGCCATGTCATCCTTGGGGATGGCGTCGAGAACATCGCAAATGAACAGATCGGGATCGGGGTAGCGAACAGGCAGCAGGGGAGGGCGTCCCTCCGCGCCGTTCGGGGTTTCATTGACGGCAAGCGGGAGTTCGGGGTTTCGTTGACGGTCAGGCTCGATTCGGGGTTTCATTGACGCGCACCGTAGATTCGGGGTTTCATTGACGCAACGGAAAAGTTCGGGGTTTCATTGACGGGTGATCGCGATTCGGGGTTTCGTTGACGCAGATTCGGGGTTCTGGAGTCACCAGATTCGGGGTTCCGTTGACGCCGAGGGCAAAAAAACGCCCGATTATTCTAATATTTTCAGTTGCTTATGAAACCGCCAAAATCCCGTAACACGACTCTTTAACCCATATATTAACACTAGGCCGACCTGTGGATAACTTTAACCGCAGCGCCCACTCGACGCCGGATCATCGTGGTTTCACCCACCAGCGTCCCGCCAGATCGAACAACTTGTCCTGATTTTCGGGACAGAGGCAGCATGATCCACTCGCGCCGCGCTACCGGCACCGGTCAGAGGGAAGAAAAGCGCCGCCTCTTGGGGGCTTCGCCCCCGCCGGCTCGCGGCCTTCGGCCGCCCCGGATCGCTTTGCGATCCTCCCACCCGGCATCCCCATGATGAGCCGGCTTCGCCGGCACGCTTTTTGCTAGATTGAGGATCGTTTAAACGCCCCGCTTCTATCGACACCACAGCGCCAGCGGCACCGTCGCAATTGGCTTTCCAGGAAAGCCAGGCGGATAGGGCGGTGATCGAGCCGAGAGGGCAGGGGAGGCGGAAACGTCGCAGCAGGGGCGATTTCCGGGCCGCTGGGCTTCATTCTGGACGTTTGGCAGGCCGGGGAGGGTCCAAGCGGCAATGGCGCTCTACGGGCTTCCCATGCGGCCGATTTCTGGAAAGCTAGATCCTCGCGAGGTCGGGGATCGAAACGGCGAGCCTCAAGGTTTGTGCGCCAGGCAACGATTTCACGGATTTGGCCCCGAACATTGCTGCGGGAGAGGGCGGAATCCTACGCCAAGAGCCGGCAGGGCAGGGCGCGGAAAGTCCGCTAAACAACGCCAAGGGCGAACAGACGGCGAACATGTATATTTGTATACGCCTATACATTCGCGCCTAGTGGCGCGTCCGCTTCGGTGGCGTCGGCGCGGCCATCAGCTCATCAAAGGCGGAGTCATCGCCCAATGCGTAGCGGCGCAGCGGATCATCCTCGGTCATGCGGCCGGCCTGGACTTCGCGCCATGTCACATATCGCAGCCGGCTCCGGTCCAACGCGCCATCGACAAGACATTCCGCGCGCAGGAACATCCATATCTGGCCCTGCCGGTGCTGGGCGAAGGCTTCAAGATCGCCGTTCGTCTCTTGGAGATGCACCGCCACAAGATGGCCCAGTCGGCCCGAAGCTGCGATTTTGGTCATCTTGGAGAACACGTCGGGAACGGGCTGGTTGTTGTTGACGATCGCCCATGCGAGGAACGACGTTCCGCTCCGATAAGGGAGCGGCGTTATGAGCCTTGGCGTTTCGAGTGGGG
>NZ_VYQA01000047.1:0-7308 GCF_008710165.1 Sphingobium limneticum
AGAGATGTTCAACATCGCAGAGAGCTACAGGTGCTCGATCGAGACCGATGTTTACGAGATTGGAGGACAAGAGCGAGCCTGGTAGATCGCCATGTTCAATCTTTGTTCTTCAACATGGCCAAAATCGCAGCTTCGGGCCGACTGGGCCAGACAGGCAGCAGTCACGGCCATGGTGAATTGCGGCAAGCTGTGGCGGTAGAAATAGCCTTCCTCATCGGGGTGCAGGAAACGATGTGCATGGCCCGCCGCATTGCCGACGCCGATCACGACGCCGGCATGCTGGATGCGCCCGTCGGGATATAGCAGCCGCGCGCCCACCGCACCGACTTCTGGCCGCAGTGCCTGCGTTGCCAATATAGCGAGCCAGTGAGGGTCGGTCATTTCGATGTCGTTGTTGAGCAGACATAGCAGCCTGCCCCGGGCCTCCTCCGCCGCGCGGTTGTTGATCGCCGAATAGTTGAACGCGCCACTGTGGCGCAGTACACGGTGGCGAGCAGGATCGAGCGCGGCGAGATAGGCCAGCGTTTCGGGATCGTCGCTATCATTGTCCATGACGATGACCTCGACCTGCGGATAATGGGCCGCCGCGACGCCATCGAGACAGGTGCACAGCAGATCCACCCGGTTGCGGGTCGGCACGATGACAGACAGCGGCGGCAGGTCGCTCGCGATAGTGATCGGACGGGCGGGAAGGCTCGGCATCGGGCGATGACGACGGTGATGCAGCATCTCACGCAGGTGGACGGGGAAGCCCTGCCCCAGTTCCACGATGGTCGCGACCAGCCCTGCGGCCCAGTTGGCCTTGTCGGCCACAGCCTCCAGATCGGCGCGGGTCGCATGGACGATGCAGGCGCCAGTCAGATAGTCGTTGTGCCGGAAAAGCTCGCTGTTCCAGTCGGGCTTGAAATAGGGAGCTGTGCGACGGCGGCCGACAAGCCGATCGTCATCGGCATAGATAAGCCGTGTCTGACCGTTGGCCATGACAGAGCGATAGACAGCAGCAGCACCGGACGCGATCCGGTCGCCGGGACAGGTCGGAAACAGCCAGGGATCGGTGCTCCAGTCGATCCGGGCGATGGCGGTGGCAAGTGTAGGCGTTTCCAGAGAGCCGATAAAAAGCAGCGTCAAACCTTCTGCTGTCAAACTTTGTCGCGTGGCCGCCAGTGCACCAGGATCGGCAAAACCGCTCATGTCGATCAATGCGATGATCGGATGCCGGGCGTCGGGCTGACTAGGGCCACGCCCTTCCCGTTCCTGCCGCAAAACCCATAACCTATACGCCTGTGGCGATCGACTGAGCAGCGGAGCGAACTGGCCGCGGGCGCGGACGCGTTTGCGTTTGATCCACCATTTGGTGGCGGTCAGATAGGCACGCGGTTCAAGTCGGAAAGCGTCGAAATGAACGGACGCCGTCAGCCAGAAATCGGCGATATGCTTGAGATAATGGCTTATCGATTTCGATCGCATGGGGCTTTGACAGATAAAGGCTTTAACCGGAATGACAAAGGAAATCATCGCAGTCGGCGGCATATGTGTGAAAATGCTATCCATAGGATACCAGATAGATATCGGATTGCTTCCTGCTAGCCGATAGCTATACAGCTACCTCATGCCTACCATCGCCTTCATCAGTCCCAAGGGGGGCGTCGGGAAAACCACCGCTGCCCTGCTTCTGGCCTCACAGCTGGCGCGCGGCGCCAAAGTGTCAGTGATCGACGCCGATCCCAATCATCCCATCGCCGCATGGGGAAAAGACGCAGCGTTGCCGGACAATCTGTCGATCATCGCCGATGTCGATGAGGATAATATCCTCGACAAGATCGAGGAAGCGGCGGCCAAAACCCCTTTTGTGATCGTCGATCTGGAAGGGACTGCGGCCAAGATCGTGCTGTTGGCGGTCAGTCAGGCCGATCTGGTGGTCATCCCGATGCAGGGATCGCAACTGGACGCTGAACAGGCGAGCCGGGCGATCCGGGTGCTGAAACAACATGAGAAGATGACCGGCCGGGCGGTCCCCTATGGCGTGCTGCTGTCGCGGACCAGCCCGATCATCCGCACGCGGACCATGGGGCATATTCAGGACGGGCTGGTCGATGCGGGCGTGCCGATGTTCCAGACGCAGTTGCACGAACGCGAGGCGTTTCGTGCGATCTTTTCCTTCCGCCAGACGCTGGAGGAGCTGGACCCTAAGGACGTATCCAACCTGGACAAGGCGATCGCCAATGCCGAGCAGTTCGCGGTCGAAGTGATCGAGCAGTTGCGCGCGCGCCGCAAGAGCGCCGTCACGAGCGATGCGGTGGCAGGATGAGCAGAGCCAATCCCTTCGGCGACCTGGACGATTTCGGGTCGGACCATGCCGCCAAGCCGGTGCCTGCCGAAACGATCGATAAAATCGCGCAAAGCAGCGGTTTTCCGAGCCGCAAGGCAGCGGCGGCGGCCCCGCATGAGACAGCGAGTCAGACAGGTGAAACGGCGCCCCCCTCCCCTGCCCCGTCACCCGTCCCACCGGCGGCGCGTCAGCCGCGGCGGCATGTGACCGGCCGCAATCGCCAGATCAATATCAAGGCGACCGAAGAGACGATCACCGAACTCTACCGGATTGCCGATGCGATGAACCTGCCGCTGGGCGCGGTGCTGGAACAGGCGCTGGCGGCGCTCGCCACGCAACGCAACGAATGAGTTACCAGATAGCTATCGGATAGCTATCTGGTATCCTATTCACATCCTTGGATTATTCGGCGGCGCGGACTGCGATTTCGGCTATTTTGCGCCGTCCGTCCTGATGCAACGCATCCATCATGAAGCGCCAGACATTGGCGGCATCACTTTGATAGCCGGACTGAGATTCCTCGCGGCTGACATGACGGATGATTTCGGAATCCGCTTCCTGCATGTGATCTGATCGGGCTCATGCAGCGTTTCGATCAAGACCATGACCATGACCATGACCTGCGGCAGATAGACCGTCCAGTGCGCCGCAACGGTCACGCCGCTCAAGATGATAATATTTTCAGATATCCGATAGCTATCCGATATCAAATTGCATTTTTTCTCTATGATCGACACCCTTGCCACCATGCCAAGGCCCGTTCGTCGCGCTGCCCAAGCCGCTTGCTCCCGCTGGGGAGCATTCGCGCCGCGAAGCGGTGCGTTCAGCCTTGCCACAGGAACGGTTTTTTTAGGGGCGTCGTGGTCGGGCGATCCGGTGTCAACATGGTGGACGACTAGTCCAACCCCGCTGATCTTCTTTTATAATAGACTCTCTAAGCGGTTGCGGATGGTTATGAGACTCACGCTCTGGACCATCATCCACCGCCTGCGCATCGAGTGCCGCTTCCATACGGGCGAGGATCTGGGCCAGCTTCCCCTTTTCCATCGCCTTGCGCCGTTCGCGCGGGCACAGTGTCGCACGCATTGCCACCATATCCTCCTGCCGGTCGGCTTCGCGCTGGACCTGATCGTCGGGCAGGGGGGCAGGGCGCATCCAGCGCGGCAGATAGCGCCGCACGATGTTGGGCAGGAAGGCGCGATAGACGTTGGAGGTCTGGGCATAGCGAGGGCCGGGGCCATCGCCCTCCACCTTTTTGAAGCGGCGCTGACGCACCAGAAAGCCGATATTTTCCAGGATCCGCAGCGCCCGCGCCACCGTGGCGCGGCCAAGGCTGGTCGCGTCGGCCAGATAGTCATAGCTGGGGAAGACCCGGCCGCGGTTGAGGCGGGCAAGGGTGAGGATTTCCTCCAGCACGCGCACGCTGGCGGCCGTCAGCGTGGTCAGCTGTTGCTCGGCGGTGGTGAGGATGCGGCCGTCGCAGCGCGCTTCGCGGCGCAGCTGACGCCCCGCGTCCAGGATCCGCCGCGCCGCGCGCAGCAGCCGGTCGGGTTCGCCTTTGGCCGGGCTGGCGAAGAAGAGATGTTCGAACGTGCCGGCTTCCACACTGTCGCGCAACACTGGGGCGCCGGTGGGATGCGGGGCGCCCGAACGGCTTTTACGCGGTCCTCCCGCGCCGGGCGCCCGCTTGCCCGGTCCCGCCATCGCACCGCGCATTGAACCGCCCAGTGCGCCAGTCCCAAGCACACCAACCAGCGCCTCACCAAAGGCAAGTGTTCCCATTCGTTCCTCCACACAGGAGGACCGTCACCAGACAAAAAGAGGGCGTGGCGCGAAGCACGCATCCTTGAAACAGGTTTCATTTTGGGGTAGGAGAAACGGACCACGTCTATTTGGTCCGGCACGACGTTTGGCGACGTCGTTCCCTTACTCCAACGGATGCCCGGCCTTCGTGCCGGGCGTTCTTTTATGTGGTCACAGCCGCCCCTTCACCTGAAATCCCCGCCGGTCCGCGACCGGCCTGTCCATGCCTGTCGGCACAGGCCGACAAGGGCGGCATATTTGCAGCAAAAATCCTACATCGGAAGGCCTGACGGTTCGTGCTTTCGCGTAGGAATGCCGAAAATCGTTCGTGCTTTCGCGTAGGAATAGGCACTCCATTCGTGCTTTCGAGTAGGAATGGAGCGCGCAAATTCGTGCTTTCGAATAGGAATAGCGGCATCCCATTCGTGCTTTCGAGTAGGAATGGCGCGGGGGAATGGATGGCGCGCGCGAATCAGGCGGGAGGGCAGGGGCGCCTGCACTCCGCCCCTAGCCCCCGGAACCGATCAGGCCGGACCGTCCGCTGCCTCGCTGGTCAGCAGCGCGCGGCGGGTGATGACGACCCTGGCGGCGGCCGATCGCCGTCCCGCCTTGCGCGGGCCATCCTCCACCACGGCGGCGGGCGCATCCTCGATCAGCGCAATGTCGTAACCGGGGATGGCATTGGCGGCCGCGATCTGGCGCATGGCGATGCGGAAGTTGGACAGGGGGTTCTGAAAACCGGTCTGGAGCTTGAGCAGTTGCAGGTCCATGTCGAGCGGTTCGCCATCCACGCAGGTCGAGCGCGCGACTTCGTAGATGCGCCGCTCTATGGGGCCGAGCTGGAAATAGGTGGAGGCATAATCGAGCACCTGCCCATCGCGCAAAATGGCGCGAAACAGCCAGTCGCACAGGCGCACTTTCACCGATTTCAGCCGTTTTTCGCCATTGGCCGAGCGCGCATATTGCAGCCGCGCTTCCGACAGCCAGGAAAAGAAACCTTCCTCGCCCTCGCCCCCGGCCTCGATATTGGTGCGGATCTGCGTCCCCTGAAGCCGCTCCAGCGCGTCGGCCAGGCGGGAATAGGACCGGGCGCTGTGATTGGCGCCGGTGACAGTGAACAGGTCGTGCGCGGTGAAGGTGAAATCCTGCGATATCGCCATGCCCGCCTCGATCTTCGCAGCCATCAGGCTGGCGATATAGAGGACGATTTCCTTGTCATAGATGGTGGCGACGCCGCGCGCGCTGGGCCGCACCTCGATCGATACGGTGGGCGTGGAATAGGAAAGGGGCTTCATCCACGCATTTTTGGCGAGCGCGAAAAAGGGAAAGGCCATCAGCGATCGTTCGCCGCGAATTTCACCCAGCAACGGGCTGTCGAGTTGGAACAATTCTCTTTGCGCTATGCTCATGATGATCGCTCCATACCCGAAAACAGGGCTTTTCCTATTTCTACTCGAAAGCACGAATTTGGCATTTTGCCGCTTTTTTCCGTCCTGTCGGCATGTCGGGCACTATGACGGTACGCCATTCATATCCCAGATGGGGCATAACAAGCCTCAGCGGCCAGCCCCTGCTGACAGTTCATGCTCGCCCGGTTCAACCGCGTCATTGTGAAGGGCCCGAACGCGTGCTTCATGCTCTTCCAGCAACCGCAAGCCCGCGCGTACCACGTCGCTCGTCGATCCGTAACGGCCAGACCGTACCTGCTCGCTGACGAAATGACTGAAATGATCGCCAATCGTGATGGATGTATTGCGTGCCATAAATGCCGTTCTCAGGGGTATGATGGGCAAGACTATACCAAAAAATAATACAGAGCAATGATGCGAAGCATTGGATATCTATTGGATATCCATACGATATCTGACGATCTAGCATTTTTCCGGAGTGGAAAGATCTGCAATTTCCAGTCAGATATGGATACTATGGAAAATCCCGATGCCAGGCGTACATCTTCCGGTGAAATGCCGCCCTTCATCGCCAGGGGCGCGAGCGCGGAATTGTTCGATGTCGGAAACGGGCAGGTGCTCAAGCTGTTTCGCGACAGCGTGTCGGACGACATGATCGCGCGCGAGGTAGAGGCATCCATTCACGCCGGGGCGTGTGGCGTACCGACCGCCGCGGCGATTGGGCAGCGAACATGGGACGGGCGGCGCGGCATCGTCTACCCTCGGCTTGAAGGCGGAACGGTGATGGACTGGATCCGCCGCAACCCGATGCGGGCGGGATGGGTGCTGGACCAGATGGGCGAAATCCATGCCGCCATGCACCGGGTTAGGGGAGGGGCACTGCGCTCGCTCAAACAGGTGCTGGCGACCGATATTTCTTATGGTCCTGCGCCCATCTCGCTGCAAAGGACGGCGATCGCCTATCTGGAAAGCCTGCCGGACGGGGACGCGCTGACCCATGGCGATTTTCATCTGGGCAATGTCATGATGACGCAGCAGGGGATGATGGTGATCGACTGGTCGAAAGCAGCAGCGGGGCATATGGCGGCCGATGCGGTGCGATCGGAAATGCTGATGCGCTTTGGCATCGGGCCGAGCGATTGGGTGACGAACCTGTGGCGCGACTGGGCTGCAGGGCGGCTGCGCAAAAGCTATATGAAAGCATCCGCCGTGTCGGTGCACGACATCAATGCGTGGCGGCCTGTCGTCGCGCTGGCTTGGCTGCGTGCACGGGACGCCGGGCGCACGCCAGCGTTCATGCGCTATCTGGAGGAGGCGTTGTTGAGAAACGGCATTGAAACAACTTTCTCAACATCACAGAAATAAAGATCATTACTCTTGATCTCTAATGATTTGGCATGCGAATGGATTGCCCAAGTCATTTACTGGGGGTTTTTATGGCCGTTGCCGACACGACCAAGCCGATTTTGACGTCGCTCAACTTTCCGTCGATCGTTGATGTGACGAATGGCGGCCTGTATCTATCATTCACCGCAGGCGCAACGGATGTCGGATTGGGCGTAGACAGGGTTAGCGTCTCTTTCAGCAAAAGCTGGCAGGGTAGCTATGGCAACACGTCCGGCTTGTATGCCAATGATTATAACGACAGCTTCGCCGATGGATATTCGTCGCAAAGCTCCTATATCGCCGCAAGCTCGGGCGCAGGCACATATACCATAGATACTGTTTATGTGTACGATAAAGCAGGAAATTATTCTTCCTACAGCA
>NZ_VYQA01000048.1:0-6601 GCF_008710165.1 Sphingobium limneticum
GATTGGTACAACAATCACCGGCTCTTCGGCCCTATCGGGCACATCCCGCCCGCTGAGGCCGAAGACAATTACTATGCAGCCCTCGAGAACCTCGATATGGCTGCATAGCCCAATGAAAACTGCCTCCTGAAAACCCGGGGCGCTTCAAGGTAGAAAACCCCGTCCATTCCTGGCGCGCGGTCACCTCGCGCGCCTGGGTAAGCTTGAAATGAGCTTCAGCTACGAAAGCGCCGGCGTAAATGAGCCCCCTCATCATGTGACGCCGAGTAACCGGAACACCTTCCCAAATCATCTTGGTGTCTTTCACTTTAGTCGGGCCATAAAGGTTTAGGTGCCCAGTCGCCCAGCGATTAGCCTCGCCGTTGTGCGTGACGCTCGCACTCGTTTATGTGGCGCTCCAAAGTCAAATCAGCCACGCGTTCGAGGTCGCAACGAGCAGAAGCACGCCAAGTGTCCCACGATAGATGACGAACGGCCAAGCGGAGAACCGCTCAAGGACGCGCATCAGCGCCCAGATCGCGGCGAATGCCGAAACGGACGCGACAACCAGACCGAGCGCCAAAACGGACCAGCCATGCATATCGAGATGAGTCTTATGCAGCTCCCATATTTCCTTTGATCCCGCGAGAGCGATCGCTGGAATGCCCAACAGGAACGAGAAACGGGCTGCTTCCTCGCGTTTGAATCCGAGCGCGAGCGCGGCAGTGAGCGTTGATCCAGAGCGCGATGCGCCTGGAATGAGGGCACCGACCTGCGCAAGCCCGACGAGCAATGTGTCAACTAGCGATGCCTTCTCAACGCTGCGGCTGTGGCGCGCCAGAAGCTCGGTGAGACCCATCAGCACCGCCATCGCGATGCAGGCCCAGCCAATCACGGGAAAGGCGCGAAAGGGGGAGTTGCATGTATTGAGGCTGTTGGACAGCAGAGCACCCGCCAGCACGATCGGGACTGTCGCAAGAGCGATCCCGATCGCCAGACGGAGATCGGGATCGGCGAACTGTCGATGGCCGATGGCCGACACGGAACCGACCACCAAGCGGCGAGCGCGGCGAGCTGCATCGTGGCCGAAAAAGCCGAGCCGGGATCTCGCCATCCCAACAGGGCGGGCACGACGCGCATATGGGCGGTCGACGAAATCGGCAGAAGTTCGGTGATACCTTGCACAACGCCCAATATGGCGACCTTGGCATACCCCAGTGTCACGAAGCCCGTGTCGACGCCCGCGGCACATTGTCCGGTCATGTCAGTGCAGTCCTATTGGGTGGTGGGTGAGCCTAAATTGTTGCTTCGCTGCCCGGGGTAACCGGATTATTGAACCCGCTCGCCACGACCGACAAGACGCATGCCATTGAGCACGACCAGGAGGGATGCGCCCACATCCGCTGCAATCGCGCCCCAGAGCGACGCCATGCCAAGCAGCGTCAGGCCTGCGAAAACGAGCTTTATCGCCAGCGAGAAGCCGATGTTCTGCCGGATGACGGCGAGCGTCGCCCTCGAATGCCGAATGAGCCACGGCAGGCGAGAGAGATCGTCCTGCATCAGCGCGATATCTGCTGTTTCGATCGCCGCGTCGCTGCCAATCGCGCCCATTGCGATACCGAGGCCCGAGCGCGCCATCGCCGGAGCGTCATTGACGCCGTCGCCGACCATGGCGACGAGGCCGTGCTGTGCTACCAGCCTTTCTATCGCCTCGACCTTTTGTTCCGGAAGCAGCTCGGCGTGAACTTCATCAATGCCGGTGTCGCGCCCGATGGCCTGGGCAGGCGCGCGACTGTCTCCGGTCAGCATGACGATCTGCGCGATGCCAAGTTCATGCAGCTGCGCGACGACCTGCCTTGCCTCGGGACGCACGGCGTCACCGACCGCAATCAATCCGACGACTGACGCCGCTTCACCGACAATGATCCCGGTCAGTCCAGCTACGGCTATCCGATGCAATTGGAGGGTGAGCGCATCATCGCGAGCGCCCCCAAGACGCTCTCCAAGATAGCCCGGCGATCCGACCCAGGCCTCTCGACCGCCGATCGTGCCAACGACGCCTTTGCCGGGCAACGCCGTCACGGCTTTTGCAGGGACCACGTCAACGCCGCGTCCTGCTGCGGCGTCGAGGATCGCACGCGCAATAGGGTGCTCGCTTCGCGCTTCGATGGCCGCGGCAATCGCCAAGAGTTCTAGCTCGTCCCGGCCGCCAAGCGGGACCAGCTCGACAACCTTGGGACGTCCAAGCGTGAGCGTGCCCGTCTTGTCCATCGCGATCGCGGTGATGCGGGCAGGCATTTCTAGATGGATGCCTCCCTTGACCAGCACGCCCTGCTTGGCCGCGCCGGTCAGTCCCGCGACGATGCTGACGGGGGTCGAGATGACCAAGGCGCAAGGGCAGGCTATGACGAGCAGAACCAGCGCCTGATAAAACCAGGCAGCCCAACTGCCCCCGAGCAGAAGCGGCGGCACAAGGAATACTGCCAGCGCGAGCAGCATCACAACCGGCGTGTAGATCCGCGCGAAGCGCTCCACCCACTGTTCGGTCGGCGCACGCTTGCTCTGCGCTTCACCGACCATGCGCACGATACGGGCGAGCGTTGTGTCCGAGGCCGGCCGCGTCGTTACGATCTCGATCGCGCCCATGCCGTTGATGGTCCCGGCAAAGACCGTTGCGCCATGCGTGACGGTGACGGGGACGCTCTCGCCCGTAATCGGCGCCTGATCGACCGCGCTCGTTCCCGCAACCACACGCCCGTCGAGCGGAATCTTGCCGCCGGGCGGAACGATCACCTGCGTACCGACCGCGACGTCAGCGACCGGCACATCCTTCTCGACGCCTGCGGCATCCCGTATCCGGGCGGTGTCGGGCGCGATGTCCATGAGTGCGGCGACGGCGCGGCGGGCACGTCCGAGGCTCCACGCTTCGAGAGCGAGAGCGAGGGCGAAGAAGAATGCGACCGTCGCCGCTTCGAACCATTGCCCGATGCCCAAGGCGCCTGCCACCGCGACGATCATGAGCAGGTTCATGTCTGGCCGGAGCCGTCGCGCGGCAAGGATCGCCTTTGGGGCGACGTACCGAACCGCCGAGAGGATCGCCAGCGAATAGGCGAGCATGGCGAGGAGCGGGGGATGGGTCTCACGCGCCAGACTCTCGTGGAGCACCGCAGCGAGGCCGCTCGCGCGGACATGGATCGCAAAGCCCGTCGCGACCAACACGCCGCTCCCGATCGTCAGCGCGGCCTGGATGCGGCGCCGACGCTGCTCGCCTTGCGCACCGGCACTGTTCTTGCCGTCTTTCCAGAGTTCGGCGCGCATGCCGGCGCGCTCGACCGCCTTCAATATTCCGGCATGATGTACAGCGTCCGAAGTACCCACGACGGACATGCGGCCATTGATAAGATCAAACGACAGGTTTCCCAACCCAACGACCGGCCCGACTTCGCGCTTGAGAACTGCGACTTCGTCACCGCAGTCCATGCCGTGGATTTTGAAGATGACACTATCCGGACGGTCGGGAAGCGTCTGTTGGGCAGGCACCGGTTCGCCCGAGCAGCTGCTGCAACTGTCGGCCTCTGCTTTATCCTCGGTGAACGCATCCGCGGTGATCAATTCGGCTATCATCCCGGTGGTTGATACGGCCTCAATCACTGCCTCCACCCCGATGCCTGAGTCGACGTCGACATCAAGGAAACCGTGCTTTGGCTGGAACGACAGACGCTGCTCGTCTCCGATAAGGGGTACGAGAACCTCCTTGATGAGTCGAACCTCATTCTGGCAGTCGAGCCCGCGGACCTTGAAGCGCCACCAGCGGTCCA
Organism: Sphingobium limneticum; assembly: GCF_008710165.1. Taxonomy (NCBI): domain Bacteria; kingdom Pseudomonadati; phylum Pseudomonadota; class Alphaproteobacteria; order Sphingomonadales; family Sphingobiaceae; genus Sphingobium; species Sphingobium limneticum. The sequence continues at coordinate 3,798 of NZ_VYQA01000048.1, forward strand.
TCGCTAAAGCGCGTGCGTCGGTTTGCTCGATCATATCGTCACCTCGACTCTTCGAAATGACATCCTCTATAAAGCCTGAAGTCACTAGAGGGTCAAACGATATGTCCGTCGAGCTACTCAGCATCGGAAAGCTCGCCACCGCGACCGGAACGAAGGTAGAGACAATTCGCTACTATGAGAGTGTGGGCTTGCTTGCCCCGCCGGGTCGGACCAAGGGCAATTATCGGGCCTACTCTGCGCAGCATCTCGCACGGCTCAGCTTCATCCGCCGCGCCCGCGCGCTGGGTTTCTCAATCGGCCAGGTCCAGGAGCTTCTCAAGCTCGCTGACCAGAAGGGCATCTCGTGCAAGGCTGTGGACACGATCGCCCGCGATCATCTTGCCGAGATCGACCGAAAGCTTCGGGATCTGAATACGCTACGATCGGAATTGAGCAGCGTGATCGTCCAGTGTGGGCACGGCACCATTTCGGAATGCCGCATCATTGAAACCCTGGCGCCGGATTCTGCCGCGGGCGGTTAGGAGGGGGCGGCAGACTCAGATTTGCTTTTGCGGTTAGCTGCGTTAATGCAAACAAGTCGCAAAAACTGCTTGACCCTCTAGCTGCTAGAGGGTCTAAAAGAAGCGGATGTTTACGTCCTCGAGCAGCCTCTGCCTTTTGTCGATCTGCGGGCGAGCACCCTCACTCCACCGATGGGTGTTCCGCGTATTGACGGTGCTTGCTGCTGCGTCCTGCGCATTGGGCGCAAGCGCCATCGCCCAAGCCGAAACAGTTGACGTCCAGACCGCATGGCGGCTGCTCGACTACATGGCAGTCGATTACGGTGGCGCGGTCTCCGGCGGAAAGGTCAAGAGCGCGTCCGAATATAGCGAAATGACCGAGTTTGCAGCGTCGGTCTCCGCGCGTCTCGCGACGCTGCCGCCAACACCCGAGCGCAGCAGGCTCATCGATCGTGCGGTACGGCTTCAGGCGGTTGTTGCCGCCAAGGGCTCACCGAACCAGGTTGCCGACCTTGCCCATGGTCTCGCCGCCGATCTGCTCAAGGCCTATCCGGTCCCGCTTGCTCCAGCCAAGGCGCCCGATTTCGCTCGTGGTGCGACGCTCTTCGCCCAGAATTGCGCGAGCTGCCACGGTGCGGCCGGCGACGGTCGCGGCCCGAACGCCGCCAAGCTCGCCACCCCGCCAATCGCGTTCACCGACGTTGCTCGCGCCCGCCAGCGCAGCCCCTTCGCGCTCTATCAGGTGATTGACCAGGGCATCGACGGCACCGCGATGCAAAGCTTCTCATCGCTGCCATCCGATGATCGCTGGGCGCTTGCCTTCTATGCTGGACATTTCGCCTTTTCCGATGCCGCCGCTAAGGAAGGCGAACGGCTCTGGAAAGCCGATCCTAGCCTTCGCCAGCGGATTCCCGATCTGACCGCGTTGGCCGGGATGACTCCGGCGATCCTCGCCAAAGACGTGGGAGCAGACAAGGCCGATACGGTCATTGCTTATTTGCGCCGCCACCCGGAAGTGGTCGTTCAGCAGGCATCCGGCTCCCTTGATGTGGCACGCGCGAAGCTTGGACAGAGCCTTGCGGCCTATCGCGCGGGCGACCGCCACAGTGCGCAGGAGCTGGCTCTATCGGCCTATCTCGACGGATTCGAACCGCTCGAACCGATGCTGACCGCGCGTGACGCAACGCTCATGGGGCATATCGAAAGCGCCATGGGCGAATTTCGGGCCTCGCTCCAGCAAGGTCGACCCGCCGACGAGATAGCGAGCCGTGTTCAGGTGCTCGATGGCTTGTTCGACGACGCCGATGCAGCCTTGTCCCCGGACGCGGCGAGCAGCGCTTCGACCTTTCTGGGCGCGTTCACCATCCTGCTGCGCGAGGGGCTCGAAGCTCTGCTGATCGTCGTTGCGATGATCGCCTTCCTTCGCAAGGCCGAGCGACCCGAGGTGCTGCCCTATGTTCATGGCGGTTGGATCGGCGCGCTGGCGGCGGGCGGCCTGACCTGGGCGGTAGCAACCTATGCGATCGGGATCAGTGGCGCGAGCCGGGAGTTGACCGAAGGCTTTGGATCGCTGTTCGCGGGCATCGTCCTGCTCTCCGTGGGTATCTGGATGCACGGCAAGGCGCAGGCGGACCAATGGCAGCGCTACATCCGCGAAAAAATGTCGCACGCACTGTCACGGCAATCGGCTTGGTTCCTGTTCGGCCTGGCCTTCATTGTCGTCTATCGCGAGGTGTTCGAGACCATCCTGTTTTATGCCGCGCTCTGGACCCAGGGTAATGGCGGGGTCATGCTGGCTGGCGCTGGCTCGGCGGTCCTGCTGCTCGGCTTCATTGCCTGGGGGATGCTGCGCTACAGTCGCGACCTGCCGATCGCGAAGTTCTTCGCCTACAGCGCGTGGCTGATGGCGCTTCTCACGATCGTACTCGCCGGCAAGGGTGTGTCGGCGCTGCAGGAAGCCGGCATAATCGACATTGCGCCGCTCGCGGGCGGAATTCGGGTCTCGGTGCTCGGCATCTTCCCGACCGTGCAGTCGATGGGTGCCCAGTTGCTAATGCTCGTCGCGGTGGCTGGCGGGTTCGCTCTCAACCGGCGCCGTGCCGTCGTTGCAACCACCTAATGAAGATCGGACCAGGACCCGATATTCGTCTTGACCCTCTAGGGTCAGGACTCATAGCCAGAACAGGACGGTAGCAGCGAGCGCGACAGCGGAGAGGAAAACGTTGGGGCACCTGTCGTAGCGTGTTGCAACGCGCCTCCAGTCCTTGAGGCGGCCAAACATGATCTCGATCCGGTTGCGGCTTT
>NZ_VYQA01000049.1:0-6061 GCF_008710165.1 Sphingobium limneticum
AGGCCTGCGCCTCATAGCGCCCGAGGCCGGTCAAAAACGACCGGATTCTGGAAGGTTACCTCCCAGAATGACTGACGCCTTGGGCTAGAAAACGGCGAAAGCGAGGCCAATGGCCGGCTCTGCCAACCCTTTTTCCGCAGCCTGTTAAAGATGTTTTCACTCCGGGCGGCCAGCCTTCGGTCACTTACGTGAGTAGAAGCCATCTGGGCCTTGAGCAGAAGGTGATGGAAGCTCTCGCGCGAGGATATGCGATAAATGTTGTAACTGGCCCGACAAAATCGGGAAAGACCGTTCTTTGTAATCATGTACTTTCTCAAGCGGGCAATTCGATAACTATTGAAGGTGGGCAGGTTCGCTCAGAGCAAGATTTCTGGGAACAGATAGTTCATGCCTTGGATGTCCCTGCGGAGTTTACTCGACGAGAAAGCGGAACCAAGAATGATAACCTTACCGCTGGCCTTGCAGCCTCTATACCTGGCTTCAAAGCATCAGGCGGTGCCAGTGCTGGGATTGCCCGCACTACCGAGCGAAGTATAAAATACAACGTCAGTTCGCAACGAGGCGCTCTGGAAGCCCTCCTCGAATCAAAAACGTCCCTCCTTGTAGATGACTTTCATTATATTGAGAGAGACGATCAGAAGAAAATAATACAAGCACTTAAAGGAGCCGTTTTTAAAGGATTGTCCGTAATACTATTAGCCGTTCCACATCGAGCTTTCGATCCAATGACGGTAGAGCAGGAATTAGAGGGTCGATTCAAGCATATCGAGATACCCCCATGGGAGATAGACGATCTTCTACTTATTCCAGAGCGCGGATTTAACGCCTTAAATGTTGAGAGCTCCAATGAACTTAACAAAAGAATATGCAATGAGGGATTTGGAAATCCGCTTTTAGTTCAAGAAATATGTAGTGAATTTTGTATAAAAAGTGGAATATTTTTCAAGTCAAACGAAATGAAAAAATTAAACGTGAGTGCATTTGAGGAATCTCTTAACATCATCGCTCAAAGCAAAGGGTTCCCGAAATATAGCAAGTTGAAATCTGGTCCAGATGCTAAGAAAAAGAGGATGCTCAGGACATTTAAAGATGGAAGATCGCAAGATAAATATTCCGCCATTCTTACTGCACTATCATCGCTAGGGCCAAAGCCTAGAACGAGCTATGAAGATTTACGCGCAGAACTCCAAAACCTCCTCGTAAACACGTCGATGCCGGCAAAGCACGAGGTTACAGCAGCACTTACCAATATGAGTAAAATTGCGAAGAGAGAAATTGAAGGAGAGCCACCACTAGAGTGGGTAGAATCAGATGACGCCTTGGTCATAACTGATCCATTCCTTCTTTTTTACATGAAATGGGCTTCAACAAAGCTCAGCACCTCCGTCACGCTGGTATAACCTTCAACCAAGACAATCGTGCCCCACCCGATTGGCTCCATTACACCCATCTGCTACAGTCGCTCCATGACCAAACTCACCCCCATCGAGTCTGAGTTCGCGACGCCCGAGGAAGCGGAAGCCTATGACGCATGGCTCCGCTCGGAGGTTGAGGCATCCTTGGCCGACCCCCGTCCCGGCGTCCCGCACGATCAGGTGATGGCCGAATTGCGCGCAATCATCGACGCCAAGAAAACCGGGCAAGGCTGATGCCGCATGTCATCTGGCGTCAGAAGGCGCGGGAAGACGTGCGAAAGATCATCGACTATATCGCTGACCGCAATCCAGCCGCCGCGCTGCGCCATGCCGACCTGTTCGCCGATATGGCCGAGCGGCTGGCCGACCATCCCCACATGCACCGGTCCGGGCGCGTACCCGACACCCGCGAAGCGATCGTCACCCCCAACTATATCCTTATCTATCGGGTGCGCATCGACGTCATAGAAATCGTCACCGTCAAACACACCCGTCAGCAATATCCCTAAGCAATCACCATCGAAAACCGGTCGTCATTTCGTCCAGACGAAGGCGAAAATTGTGATGTTCGAGTAACGGAGCGCAGCGTACTTCAGTACGTGAGCACCGGAACGCAGAACATCGCGATTTGCAGCCCGTCTGGGCGGAATGACGACCGGTTTTCCTATTCCCCTGTCCTACACACCCCCTTCGCGTCCACCCTCCGGCAAACCCCTCAAGCTGGAGGCACCGACCCATGTCCATCCACGACCCCATCCTCCCGACCGCCGCCCCGCAAAGCCGCGCCGATGGCTGGTCCCCGGCCCGCCAGCGCCGCTTCCTCGAAGTCCTCGCCTCGTCCGGCGTCATCATGCTCGCCTGCGAAGCCGTGCGCATCACCGCCCGCTCCGCTTATGCTCTGCGCACCCGCCATGACGGCGCGGCCTTTCGCCTCGGCTGGGACGCCGCGATCCTGATCGCCCGCTCCCGCCTCGCGACGGACCTCCTCTCCCGCGCGATCATGGGCAATGAGGAAACCATCCGCAAAGACCCGGACAATTACGAAATCACCCGCCACCGCCACGACAATCGCCTCGCCATGTCGATGCTCGCCCGGCTCGATCGCATGGCCGACTCCCCGGCCGAAGGCTCCGACGCCGCGCTCGCCCGCGTCGTGGCGCAGGATTTCGCCGCCTATCTCGACATGCTCTGCCCGCAGGATGTGGCGCAGGCGGAGCTGGACGGCCTCGCCCTCCCCCGCACCGGCGAAGAACCTCGCGCCCGCACTATGGCCGACGCGCAACTGCTCGACGGGTCACGCCCCGAAACGCCCGAACCGGTGGTGGAGGCGGTCGCCGCGTCCATCTCCTCCGGGGCCTGCGCCGCGCTCTTCGTCGCCGCGCGCATGCCGCTTGCAGCCGGGCAAAATCCGCAGAATCCCGTCGCCGATGAACGGTGTGAACTTCGCTCCGAACCTGCGCCGGAATCAGGGCCGGAACCAGAGCCGGAACCCGAACCCAACCGGTCCGATCTGCCCCCGGAGGAAGCCGCCGCCCGACTGCGCGGCCATTGGTGGGAAAGCCAGCTGGAGCGCTGGCGCACCGACTTCCCGCCGCCGCCCGGCTTCACCGGCGATGCCAGCAGCAGCGACTATGATGTAGACGATTATGACCGCGATCTGACGCCCGATGAGCAGGCGGCGCTGGAGGCGGAGCATGCTGTCTGGCTCCAACCCTATGAAATGGCGGCGGCCCGTGCCCGCGACGCCTATTTCGGTTTCGCTCGCAAGGACGCCGGCCTGCCCGAAGAAGCGCCCCAGGAAACGCCCGCCGAAACGGACACCGGCGCCATGGCGAAAGCCCATCCCGTGCCCGCCTGAACGCCCGACCCGGCCCCCGATTTGCTATTTCGCCGCCTATCGCCTACATAGGGGAAGCTATAGTCGCAAATCGACGGTCTTTCGGCGCTTTGCGGCTCCCTCACTCCTTCTTTCCCTGCCCCTTTAGCGACCCGGTGCGTCCACACGGGACGCGTCGCAGACAAGAAGGAAGTTTCCATGAGCATCGTAGGCACCGTAAAATTCTTCAACGCCGACAAGGGCTTTGGCTTCATCGCTCCCGATGATGGCAGCCCGGACGCGTTCGTCCACATCAGCGCCGTGGAACGCGCCGGCCTCGCCACGCTGCGCGAAAAGGACCGCGTCTCCTATGATCTGGAGCAGGACCGTCGCGGCAAGATGGCGGCTGTGAACATCGCGCACGCCGAATAATCGGCATGCGATCCGGTCGGGCGCCGCCATGGTGGCGCCCGATCACCTATTCATTGGTTACGCGATTTTCCAGGCATCGGATGATGCCGTCCGACGGGATATCGCTCTGCCAAAACAGGAGCGCAGCCATGGCCAACCCCGACTATCACGCCCTTGCCGCCAAGGCGCATGATGACGCCGCCGCCGCTCTGCTGGACAATGTCCGCGACCGCTGCCTCCGCTCCGAAGCGGCCTTCCTCGCCATGGCCCGCCGCCAGGATCAGATCGACACCAGCCGCGCGCTGCGCGAACGGGGCGGCAATCCGGCCTGACCGGGTTTTCAGACATAATCCTCCAATATGCTGGTGCTCAGCAGGATCAGATTCAGCGCCACCAGCATCGCCACATTCCACCGGCGATTATGGACGAACAGCAGGGCGACCAATAGCGCGAACAGCGACAGCGCGCCGCCGACATAGAATAAGAGTCCCACCGCCCCCGCCGGCCCATCCGGCGCCTCGGGCACCGGCCGCAACCCATCCAATATCCCATGGCCGATCGTCACGACGATGTTGAGGGCCAGCAACCCGCCGATCACCAGCCGGTTCTGCTTGTCGTACCATTCGTCGAAATCGGGCCATTGCTCCGGCTCGTCGGGAAAGATCACCGACGCGATCAGATGATAGGCACCGACGATGGCCAGCACGACCACCAGCGTCAGGTAGCTGGCATCCATCTGGTCCCGCATGACATAGGCCGTGCCCCAGAAGCTGGTCAGGTCCAGCATGACGAACAGGCCCAGCAGCGGCGTCAGCCATCCGACCCGCACCGGCTTGGCGGATCGCTTGAGTTTGAGCACCCTGGCAAAGCCGCCCAGCACTTCGGCAATGGCCAGCCCCAGCAACAGGCCGAACACCGCGAACACCAGATCGAAAGCCGACATGCCTCAATTCCCCCACAGCCCACCGCAAGACTAGCGGAAAGCGCCGCTCAGGCAATCGCCCTCGGAACCCCTGTCGCCGTGGCCAGTTATCCCATCAAACCCACAGATTAGGAGATTCCCATGATCCGCACCCTGATTTTCGGCGCCATCGCCGGCTATGTCGGCAAGAAGCTCTATGACGAAGGCAAGCTGACCGAGTTCAAGGACGACATCGTCGCCCGCTATGGCGAAGCGAAGGCCAAGCTGGACGAACAGCGTGCCGAAACCGGCACCGTAACCGCGTCCAGCACCCCGCTGGTCACCCCGTCCGTCACCAGCAGTCGCCCGCTGCCCAATTAAAAACCATTCCCATCCGGCGGCTACAGTCCCCGCTCGCCGCCGGTCGCCGCCCGCTTGCTGCCATACCCCCTCTCATGGCAGCGACGGGCGGCTTCTCTTTGGGAAACTATCGGCCTGCCAAAGGGTTGATCCGCCGACAGGGACATAAGAGGAGAAACCCCCATGCGCAAACCCGTTCTGGCAGCCGCCATCCTGGCGATGCTCCCACTCGGCGCCTGCACGTCTGACAATTACGGCGGCGGCTACGGCTATGACCGCCCCGGCGACCGCCGCGGTCCACCCCGTGGTCACCGCCGCCCGATCCGCGACAATGACCAGATCTACCGCGACCGCGACGGCCGCTATTATTGCAAGCGGGATGACGGCACCACCGGCACCATCGTCGGCGCCATCGCAGGCGGCGTTCTGGGCAACATCATCGCTCCGGGCGGCTCGAAAACGCTAGGCACCATCCTGGGCGGCGCCGGCGGCGCCCTTGCCGGCCGAGTAATCGACAAGAACGATATCAACTGCGAATGAACGCATTCCCAAGTCAGATGGTCATCTGACGACTAGGGAAATGCGACAAACAGGCATTCATGGAAAAGGGCGCGGGGATTACTCCCCACGCCCTTTCCTATTGCGTGGCGATGGCTTACAGCTTTTCGGTAAGCTCAGGCACGATCTTGAACAGATCGCCGACCAGTCCGATATCGGCGACCTGGAAGATCGGCGCATCCTCATCCTTGTTGATGGCGATGATGGTCTTGCTGTCCTTCATGCCCGCCAGATGCTGGATCGCGCCAGAAATGCCGACCGCGATATAGACTTCGGGCGCCACGATCTTGCCGGTCTGCCCGACCTGATAGTCGTTGGGCACATAGCCTGCATCGACTGCCGCACGGCTCGCACCGACGGCAGCGCCAAGCTTGTCGGCCAGCGGGAAGATGGTCGCCTCGAACGTCTCGCCATCCTTCAACGCCCGGCCGCCCGACACGATGATCTTGGCACTGGTCAGTTCGGGCCGTTCCAGCTTGACGATCTCGGCGCCGACGAAGGACGACAGCCCCTTGTCGCCGGTCGAGGCCACGGCTTCCACCACGCCCGAACCGCCTTCGCTCGCCGCCTTCTCGAAAGCGGTGCCACGGACGGTGATGA